>JAGAKC010000403.1 GCA_017848155.1 Oscillospiraceae bacterium
GCAGCCTGAACTTGACCGTGTCAATGCAGCGGCGGAAATAACCCGGATTAAGTCTATGCTTGCAGCTACCGATTACATTGCGGCTAAGATAGCCGAGGGTGCGTCTGACCGCGATGAATATGAGGAGGAGCTGACGCAGAGAGCGGCTTGGCGTGCGAGAATAAACGAGCTTGCTGAACTGGAGGTACATGATGGATAAGATGGAAAAACTCGGTGTAACGGCTCTGCTCACAGCGCTGTTTTCGTGGCTCGGCGTTATCGCCGTGCCGTTCCTGCTGGTGGTAGCGCTTCAGATAATCGACTACGCAACGGGTCTTTGTGCGGCTAAGTACCGCAACGAAACGATAAGCTCATACAAATCTTTCCATGGCATAGCGAAGAAGATATGCATGTGGCTGCTGATCGTGGTGGGCGGCATACTTGACTGGCTGGTAGCTTATGCTGCTGCGAATGTAGGACTTGATCTCGGCGGTGCGGTCATCGTCGCAACGATCGTCTGCGCATGGCTCATGTGCAGTGAGATAATATCTATTCTGGAGAACATGCTGGACATCGGGGTGCAGCTGCCCTCGTTCCTGCTCCGACTGACAAAAAACATTAAGTCTAAAGTAGAGGACACAGCGGAGAAGCAGCTGGAAAGGGAGGACGACAATGTCAAGAGTTAAGTACGCAGGTGTGGACATCTCTTACTGTCAGCCGAATGTTGACTACAAGGCGCTGAAGGCAGGGAAGATAGGCGGCAAGCCTGTGAAATTTGCAATGCTCCGCTTTTCCTACGGCAAGAGCCGTGACAGCCTGTTTGATACGCACTACAGAGGCTGCAAGAGCGCAGGTATCTATGTTGGAGCATATCACTGGCTGAGGGCGCAGAACGTCGCCCAGGCTCGTGAAGAAGCGCAGTGGATCGTGGAGCAGCTTGCACCGTATCAGCTCGACTATCCCGTAGCACTTGACTTTGAGGACGGTGCGTTGCTTGCGCTGAAGCTCACCAAAGAGCAGTACACAGCCATTGTCAACGCCTTTATGAGCGTCCTTGAAAAGGCAAACTACTACGTGCTGCTGTACACGAATCCTGACTGTCTTGAAAACCGTTTGCAGATAAGCGTGCGCAAAAAGTACGACATCTGGCTCGCACACTGGACAGCTAAGCCTCGTGACTACGGACAGACGATGTGGCAGTACGCTGCGCTCGGAACTGCCGAGGAAGTACGCAAGGGCAACGCTACCGCCGTCGGCACTGTAGAGGGCGCAAATGGTCCTTGTGATGTTGATTGGTGTTATGTAGGCTACGCTGCAAAAATACGTAAGCTCGGCAAGAATAAGCCTGTGGAGCGCTACACGGTTACAGGCTCAAAGACTGTGACCGCTGGGCAGCTCGCCCAGACCGAGGGGCAGTTAAAGGCGCTTGGGTTTGAGGTTACTTCGAAAATTATTTAATACAAAATGTAAACCGCCCTCGGGACGTTTCGTGCGTTCTCGGGGGCGGTTTTTGTGTTATATCTTTCACGGGGGTATGTGTAGCCCCACTCATACGTCATTATGATCACATAATCCGCTATCTCGCCCTGTGCGGCATAGTCATGGCTCTCATACAGCAGACCCTGCTGGTCGGCGGATATCTTCGGTGCAAGCGCAACGGTGAGGATATACCCTGCCTCCCGCAGACGACGGGCAAGCTCACGCAGCATCACGTTGTAGCGCTCCCTGTCATCAGGTGCGATGTACTCCATATCCATGTTCACGCCGTAGTAGTTCTTGTTTTTGACCTCGTTCACTATCCCGGATATCAGCTTTTCGGTAAGCTCCCCGTCGGCGAGGATACCTGACAGCGCTTCGGTGCTGAAGCCGCCGTCGTAGAGATTCGTCACCACCATCAGCGGCATCACCGCAGAGCGCAGCGCACGATAGATAAGGTCGCTGTCATCGGGCGGTATGAGGTCAGCCTCGGGAGTGAGATTGTAGCTGAATGGACTTATGAAAGTCAGAAACGGCAGCACGCAGTTAAGTGAATTCGGATTTATCGACGGATAGGCATAGCCGTTTATTACCGCATCACGCTTTGTGATATCCTCGCCCACGGGTATCATCACAGTATCGCCCGGCTGCAGGTCCAGCGGATTAAGGTCGGGATTCGCCGCAATAAGCTCATCAAGCGGCACGCCGTATTCCTGCGAAAGCGAGTACAGCGTCTGCCCCTCCGACAGTACAAAACGGATATAGTCCGCCATTATAAGCAGATTCTGCCCCACCACCAGCCGTGACGGGTCACGCAGACCATTATCCGCCGCAAGCCGCATGGGCGGTATCCCGAAGCGCCGTGCGATGCTGTTTATGCTGTCGCCGCTCTGTACAGTGTATATCGTCATAACATTACCTCCGTTCATTTCAGCAGTTACATTATTATATGCGCAGAAGTCGGGATGTGTTAATACGAAAGGCTCGTCATATTTGTCCCGTGCCGCACATATACTGCTACAAAAACGATATGGAGGTAGCTTCAATGCGAATGGTCACTTTTACAAAAAAGAAAATAAAGCGGATAGCCGCAATATCCTCAATGGCGGCGGCAGCTGTCGCAGTCGGTACGATCGCAGTGCTGACATCAGTGGGCACCCAGGCGGCAGGCCGTCTGCTGCCCATCTACTCCACCCAGCGTGACGACAACAAGATAGCTCTCACCTTTGATGTGGCATGGGAAAATTCAAACACCACAGAGCTTATAGAGATATTGGATGAGTTCGACGCAGAGGCTACGTTCTTTGTCACGGGCGACTGGTGCGACCGCTACCCTGACGATGTGCTGAGCTTCTACGAAGCAGGTCACGAGATACAGAACCACTCCGACGAACACCCCCATGTACAGGGCATGAATGTGAACGAGCTTATCAGCGACACAAAGGAGTGCTCACGCAAGATAGAAATGATAACAGGTGAAAAACCGACCCTCTACCGCGCGCCCTACGGCGAGTACGACGACAGCCTCATCACCACCATCGAGGGCATGGGCATGAAGGTCATCCAGTGGGATGTTGACAGCGTGGACTGGAAGGAGCCAACAGCAGAAGAGATCACCGAAAAGGTGGTGAAGGGCACAAGGTCAGGCTCGATACTGCTGTTTCACAACGACCTGCAAAACACCACCGAAGCACTGCCCGATATACTTACCGAGCTGCGTGACAGCGGCTACAGCTTCGTAACAGTGAGCGAGCTTATCTGCCACGAGGACTACACCATAGACGCAAACGGCATGCAGATACCTGCAACGAAGTCAGGAGTTGACATAAACGCAGATAATGTGGACGAGGTAATGGCGCACTACTCCGACGATATCAAGGCGGCAGGCTTCACAGACGAGCAGATAGCCATGGCTGCCGAGGCGATAAAGGGCGGCGCAGAGCTTCCCGACGAGGTCATGGAGATGATAAGCGAGCTTGACATAGATATCCCGGTCATCGCCGATGGCGCAGCCCCCTCTCCCGAAGCCCAAAGCTCCCCCGACAGCAACACAGCAGACAAAGACGCAACAGACAGCATACAGGTAAAATAAGCCGAAATAGGCCGTGAAGTAACAACACACTTCACGGCTTATTCATATTCCCGACAGACACTGTGTAACATTGACAAAAGGCTGATGTCATTTTTGCTACATTTGCTTCAAGTCAGCGCAACTGGCTCAACCCTAACGTTTCCATGCATTTTCGGCGCTTTTTTCGACAAAATCAGCGCTTGACAATTTTTTATCAGCGTGTTATGATTTTAGTATGGTAGTATAGTAGCACAGTAGCATGGTAGTATAACAATGCCAATGCGCTATGATATAAGTGATGTGAAAGGAGAAGGAAATGTCAAAAATAGGAACGAATCTGCTGGTGATAATACTGGTAACTGTGGTGGCGGTAGCTGCGATGGTGATAATGCTGGCTACACAATCGCTGATAGGACTCAGCAACAACATACTGGACGAACAGGCATCATCTTCCGTATCCATCATGCAGAGCGATTACGGCGAGCTTGATGTGGAGGCGGACTATCTGTTCAACATCATCGGCGAGGACCCCGCTCTTCAGACAGCACTCAGCAGTGCTGACGCTGATGCGGCAAGAGCAGTTTATGAGAGCTACGCATCGGACGAAAGCTCCTTTGGCGCTTTCTTCGCAGCGGACGGAGCGCTTATCTGGCAGACCGAAAACTCCCCCGAGGGTCTTACGGCAGCCAATGCGCCCAACGGACTTGCATCAGGCAGCGGTCGTATGTATTACTGCTATGCGAAAGAGATAAACGGTGTCGGCTCCTATCTGGTGGGATATGATCTCAGGGCATACGAATACCTCGACCCGATAAGAGAAAAAACAGGCGGTCAGTTCACCGTGTTCATGGGCGATGTAAGATACGCCACCACCATCACCGACGAGAGAGGAACACGCTTCGAGGGAACGAATATGGACCCTGCGATAGCAGAACAGGTGCTTGGTGGAAATACCTACAACGGCGAGGCTGTGATAAACGGAATAACATACAATGTCTGCTACGAGCCGCTGTACGACGTAAACGGCAGCATAATCGGCGCATATTTCGGCGGCTACGACACCACTACCGTAAAGAGCCTGCTTGGCGATAAGGTAGTGCTGATGATCGCAGCAGGCGCAGGCGCAGGTATCGTGGCGTGCGTCATCGCAGCAATGCTGTGCCTCTTCTTCATCAGGAAAAAGATACTCGATCCCGTAAAGCGCATAAGCGTGATGACCGAGGAGATAGCAGCAGGAAATTTCAGCTACAGACCTGAGAACATCAGCAACACAAAGGACGAGGTCGGACGTCTGCTCACCTCCGTTGACAGCATGAGGGACAGCCTTTCTCTGTACATAAACGACATATCAAATGTGATGCACTCCATGGCGGAGGGCGACTTCACCGTTCGTCCCGAGGTGGAGTATGTGGGAGATTTCACGGAGCTCAGTGATTCCGCATTGCAGATAAGCGATCATATGCGCAGGATGATAGACAACATCCACATTACCTCCGACCATGTGTATAACGGCTCTTCCCAGTCTGCGGAAGGCTCCAACGCACTTGCCGACGGTGCAACACGTCAGGCGGCAGCCATCGAGCAGCTGTCCTCCACCCTCGGCGATATATCCACCCACGTTCACGAAACGGCAGAAAACGCACGTGGCGCACGTACACTTGCCGACAATGCGTCTGACGTACTTTCAGAACAGAACCGCCACATGGAGCAGATGGTCGCATCCATGGGCAGGATAGCAGATACCTCCGAAAAGATAGGCGCCATCATCAAGACCATAAACGACATCGCGTTCCAGACAAATATCCTTGCCCTGAACGCCGCTATCGAATCTGCAAGAGCAGGCGAAGCAGGAAAGGGCTTCGCAGTGGTAGCTGACGAGGTGCGTAACCTAGCTGCGAAATCTGCCGAATCCGCAAACGACACCGTGGCGCTAATCAACGCTGCCACCGAAGCTGTCGAGGAAGGCAGACAGATCGCTGACAGGAACGCACAGTGTCTTGATCAGGTGGTAGAGATATTCGGCGAAACGAAGCGCATGGTAGATGATATCTCCACCGCCGCCGAAAGCCAGTCCAATGCGATAAGCCAGATCACCAACGGTCTTAGCGAGATATCCGACGTGGTACAGCACAACAGCGCTGCCGCACAGCAGATCGCAGCATCCTGCCAGCAGCTGAACGCACAGGCTCTGGAGCTTCGTGAGGATGTGAAGCAGTTCCGTATCTGATAACATATTA
>JAGAKC010000404.1 GCA_017848155.1 Oscillospiraceae bacterium
ACCTACATCGTACAGTACATCGTTATGGCAACACTCGGTATGATCGATACATACTGGGCTATCACACTTCCCTTTATCGCAACACCTATGGGTCTGTTCCTTATGAAGCAGTTCATGGGTCAGATCCCCGAGAGTATGATCGAGGCAGCAAAGCTTGACGGTGCTTCCCACTGGAGAGTTTGCTGGCAGATCGTAATGCCTAACGTAAAGCCTGCATGGCTGACGCTGATGATCTTCGCATTCCAGGGCGCATGGCAGATCACAGGTTATCTCTTCGTTTATAGTGAGCAGCTGAAGCCGATACCCATCGTAATGCAGCAGATCGCTGCGGCGGGTATTGCAAGAACCGGCGTTTCTTCGGCGACGGTCGTTGTGCTGATGTTACCTCCGATGATATTGTTCCTTATCCTGCAATCCAACGTTGTTGAAACGATGGCTCACTCGGGTCTTAAGGATTAATGAAAAATATTTACGAAAGGATGATTTTGAGTGCCATCAATTAAACGCATTGCAGTTCGTGCTGCAGCTGCGGTAATGGCTGCCGTGACTCTCTGCACAAGCGTTGCTTACGCAGACGAGCCTTACGACGGATATAACTATGACTGGTGGGGCGACCCTGTTCCTTCCCAGAATGGTTACGTCGTTGACAAGGTAGTTACGGGTGCAGATTTAGGTATCGGTTCTCTTTCCGAACCCGGCGATATCTTTATCTCCAAGAGCCAGCAGATATTCATCGCAGATACAGCTTATAAAGGTACGCTCGATCCCAATATGAAGGGTAGAGTCGTTATCGCTGATAAAGATTTTAATCTGATCAATACGATCGAATACGTGGACTTCTCTGAAGCGCAGGAGTGGATCAGTGAGCAGGATGAAATGCTTGCTGCCGGTACACTTTCCGCTACAGATCACAAGAAGATAACCAACAAGTATTTCAATGGTGTTACGGGCGTTTTCGTAGACGATGACGACATGATATATGTCGCTGATAACGCTAATGACCGTGTGGTTGCTTTCTTTGCGGAAACTGACGCAAACGGAGTGGGCTACGGCAGAGTGGTTCAGGTATACACACGTCCTGACGCTGATGTCTACGACGCATCTACCACATTCAACCCCAGTAAGGTCATCGTTGACGCAGCTAAAAACGTTTATGTCTGCATCAAGACCATTACAAAGGGTGCTGTAGTGTTCTCCAGAGAGGGCGAATTCAACGGTTACTACGGTGCAAACCGTGTTGAGGCTACCGCTGACGTTCTTATGAACGCTTTCTGGAAGCTGATCTTCAACCGTGAACAGGTAAAGAAGATGCAGCGTAACGTTCCGGTTGAGATCTCCAACTTCGATATAGACGAGGAGAACTTCATCTACACAGTAACAGAAACAAAGAGCACTGAAACAGATATCATCAAGAAGCTCAACTCCGCAGGTACAAACATCTTCAATAACCTCGGTTATGCGGATTACACCTTCGGTGATTTTCTGACAAAGTACTATCGTGGTAAGACATACTCCTCCCGAATCACAGACGTTGATATCGGTGAGAATGGTGTTATCAACCTTCTCGACCTCGAAACAGGTCGTGTATTCCAGTACGATAACGAGTGTAACCTGCTGTTCATATTCGGCGGCAAGGGTTCCCAGAAGGGTACATTTACTATCGTAAACGCTGTTGAGAGCATGGGCACCAACGTGTATGTTCTCGATGGACGTAAGGCAAGCATAACAGTATTCAAGCAGACAGAGTTCGGTGCTATCGTGCACGACGCTATCTCCCTCTTCAACAAGGGTAAGTACGAGGAGGCTCGTGAGCCCTGGGAGGAAGCACTCAGACGTGACTCCAACTACTGGCTGGCATACATCGGCTTAGGTAATGCGTACCTCAACCAGGGTGAATATGAAGAGGCTATGGACTACTTCATGTACAACTCTAAGACCGGCTACAACGATGCATTCAAGGGCTGGCGTATGGATTTCGTAAGAGATAACTTCACACTGTTTGCAGTTATCATAGTTGGCGGACTTGCGCTTATCTATCTCATCGCTTCCATAAGAGGCAAGCAGAGAGCTAAGAAGCGTGCTGAGGCTGAAAGACTGTTCAAGGAACAGAATAAGGGAAGGGAGGATGTCTGATATATGAGATTTAATCTCGATATGCCGGCTTGGAAATGGCCGTTCTACATTATGGCACATCCCTTCGAGGGCTTTGAGGACCTCAGATGGAAGAAAGCCTATAATATGAAGGTGTCCATCGTTATCGTTGCACTTTTCTTCATAATCAGCGTTTGTGAACAGCTGATGACAGGCTTCCTCTTCAACACGCACTATGTAAAGATCTTCAACATTGTTCCGATTGTAATTCAGACGATCGTATTATTCATCACATGGGTCATCGGTAACTGGGCATTATGTACGCTGTTCGATGGCGAGGGTACCATGAAGAATATATGCGTTAACACCGCATATGCACTGGTTCCCATGCTTATCGGCAAGGTGATCAATATCGTGCTCAGTAACTGTCTGCTCAGAACAGAATCAGCATTTATCACATTCGTTACCTACCTTTCTATAGTATGGTCGGTGATCCTGCTGATATCGGGTATGAAAACAGTACACCAGTATACAATACCCAAAACCCTAGTGTTCATGTTTATCACAATCTTTGCAATGGTTGTTATTATCATTCTGCTGGTGCTTCTCGTTTCTCTTTTCCAGCAGGTATACGTATTCGTTTACTCTATCTATACGGAGCTTCTCTACAGATTCTCCAACCTGGAGCCTACGACACTTATACTTATCTTTATCGGTGGTATCATCCTTATTGCGGCAGCTGTTATCGCAGCATATACCGCTTTTGAGAAATATCAGCTGAAGAAGGAAATGAAAAAGCTTAAATCCTGAGCTGAATAAAATTGAACTAAAGGCTTTTGAAATATTGAAAATGGTGGTGTAAAAATGCTTCTTTCACGCAAGAAAATACTTGCCGGTGTACTTTGCGCAGCAATGGTACTGTCGACAAGCCAGAGCGTTGCATGGTCAGAGACCGCTGAGGTCGCTGCTGAAGCGGGATCTGCTGATGCCGCTGATACTGCCGAATCCGCTGAAGCCGAAGCTCCCGAGGAGGAAGAGCCTGAAGAGGCTCCTATCACAGAGGAGCAGGCATTTGCAGAATGTAAGCTTTTCGCGGAAAGCAATACGCATGCGCTCTACGCAAATGAAAGCACAGGCATCTTCGTTATACAGACAAAATCCAACGGATATCTCTGGTGGAGCAGTCCCTATGACGTAGACAGCGACCCTGTTGCAAACGGCTCCAAGAAGGATGACCTTAAGTCGGCTATGATCATCAATGCCGTAAAGGTTACCGATACGGAGTCGCCCTCGACCGACGTAAACTCCTATGAGAGCTGCGTTGAAACAGGAAACTTCAAGCTTGACCCCGTGGAAAACGGATTCAAGATCACCTATGAGTTCAAGGAAGAGGGTATCACGATACCTTACTACGTTGTACTTAATGGAGATCATGTTGATGTATCTATAGCTGTTGACGAGCTGGTTGAAAAGGAACACATTCCTGCTGATCCCAATTCTACAGAGATCATCAATACAGAGAGTATCCGTTCGGTCGTTGATGTAAGCCTTTTACATGCGTTCGGCGCAGGCTCCACAGCGGAGGAAGGCTACATTATAACTCCTGACGGCTCAGGCGCAGTTATAAACTTCAACAACGGCAGAACAAATTCCACTGAGTATTCTCAGAAGATATACGGCAAGGACATAGCTATCAGCCAGGATATGGCACCTGCTAAGACCGAAAAGGCACATCTGCCCATCCTCGGTATAGTAAAGGGTGATAATGCTGTACTTGCTGTTGTAAAGGAAGGCTCTGCTTATGCAACAGTAAGAGCATCTGTTTCCGGTCAGAGAGCTACCAGCTACAA
>JAGAKC010000405.1 GCA_017848155.1 Oscillospiraceae bacterium
CTCTCGGCGATCTCAGCCTGCCCGCTACACTGGGTGAGTTCTCACTTGCTCCCCGTGGTCTTGTACTGGTTACAGGTCCTACAGGTTCAGGTAAGTCTACAACTCTTGCGGCTATGATCGACCATATCAACCGTCAGAAGAACTGTCATATCATCACTGTTGAGGACCCTATCGAGTATCTGCACACACATAAGCAGTCCATGGTAAACCAGCGTGAGATCGGTCAGGACGTTGACAGCTTCGCAGGCTCTCTGCGTGCTGCACTCCGTGAGGACCCTGACGTTATCCTCGTAGGTGAGATGCGTGACTTTGAGACCATCAATGCTGCTGTAACCGCCGCAGAAACAGGTCACCTTGTATTCTCCACACTTCATACGACAGGTGCGGCAGAGACCATCGACCGTATCATCGACGTTTATCCCCCTCACTCTCAGGGTCAGATCAGATCGCAGCTTGCAAACTCCATCGTTGGTATCATTTCCCAGACCCTCGTTCCCACAGCGGACGGCAAGGGCAGATGTGCGGCGCTTGAGATACTTGCAGCCACCGACGCTATCCGTTCAATGATCCGTGAGGGTAAGATATTCCAGATACCCACAGCTATCGCAACAGGTAAGAAGAACGGAATGTTCACACTTGACCAGGACCTTGCAAGACTCGTTCGTATGGGCAAGATCACAAACGAGACTGCTCTTGGCAGATGTCAGGACCCCAACGAGTACAAGAGATACCTCGATATGGGCGTCTGATCTCATAGGTGGATTGGTTAAAGTACATAAAATATCTTTTTGTTTTTTCGGTTTTTATACGAAAATCGTGATTAAGAAGAAATTTTTTTAAAAAACACTTGCATTTTCTCAAACGTTGAGATATAATGTAAACACAACAGAACAACACGTGTCTGTTAAATATGGATTTAACCCCGCCGGGGTTAAACATAAAAAATTTTTTTATAGGAGGTCTTTACAATGATAAAGAAGCTTCAGGCCCTCAAGGCTAAGAAGGGTTTTACCCTCGTTGAGCTGGTAGTTGTTATCGCTATCATCGGCGTACTCGCAGCTATCCTCGTTCCCACAATGCTCGGTGTAGTTCAGGATTCCAGAATTACATCCGCTAACTCCACAGCACAGCAGGTTAAGGACAGAACAACAGAGTTCCTTACCAAGATGGACGCTGCTAAGGCATCCTACAAGGCTGCTACAACAGAGGCTGATCTGACAGTTGTTGATGGTGTATGGACACTTGGTGCAACTTCTACCGATGGCGAGGCTGATTGGCTGGATGGCAAGGATCACTGGGGTTCCGAGGCAAACACTAAGGAAGGCGAGCTCGAGAACAAGGACACTGTATTCGTAGAGTACATTGCTGACTCCCTCTCCGATCTGAAGAACGCTTACATCAAGATCTACATCAAGGCTGGCAAGGTTGTTGGTGTTGCTTGTGTTGACGGCGCTACATCAGAGATGGATGTTCCCGATGCAGCTGCATTCCAGGCTGGTTCTTGGGATGGCTTCACAGGCAAGGCTGGTGTAAAGGATAACGTAGTTATCGGTACATCTCCCGCTCTGACAACAGCTGAGGCTGCTGAAGGATAATTGCTTGGCGAATCTAACTAACTGAAACACATCGTTCCTCGGCGGCGAAAGCCGTCGGGGAATTAGTGTTATTATTAAAGATCATCGTTATCGGTGCTCTTTAATAATAGCATTATACTTATATGTGAGAAAGGACGGTCTTGCATTTATGATAAGATATCTACAGGCTATGAAGCGTAAAAAGGGTTTCACCATGGTGGAGCTCGTTATCGTTATTGCGATAATCGCTATCATTATGGCGGCAATGTTCACGACGATGCTGAGCGGTTCGACGGAGAAGCTGCTTGCGGCTAACACGAATGCGGAGGCTTTCTTTACTGCGTCGCAGCTGTCTTTCACAAGAATGTCGTTTACAGAGCGTTCTCTTGTGACCGTAGTTGATGAAGAGGACAAGTATATCGAGTACATAAACGGTGTGAATACCATAAAGGCAAATACATACCTTTTCCTTGAAGCACACTGTGGACAGACGGGTCTTGATTATGTCCATCTTTGCGATACGCTTCCCGGACTCATGATGCAGGTTGAAACAAAGCCTATGACTAACCTTGAGCAGTATGTCATGGAAAGTCTGCAGGCTAATCTCAGCGAGTCCTATGACGGATATTTCTATGCGCAGATAGATGAGAATTTCCGTATCATCTGCACGCATTATTCTGACGGACGTCTGCCCATGGCTACATCCGAGGACAGCAGCTACCGTGAGTCCATCGGTTTCACTGGCGATGGTAAGATCGCTAATATCGTTGTTGGTTCCTGTTCTGACACACCTTTCTTTGGCGGCGGTCAGGATGCTTCGGGTAATGCTGCGGAGTATGCTTTCAACGCCCCCGGTTCTGATGCGGACGGTGACGAGCTTACAAAATTCTACGGCTAAAATTAAGTTGCGCCCCTTTTTAAAGGGGCGCATTCTGGTTAAGGAGATATTATGAGCAAAAATGTAAAGCTGATTTTAGTGGCAGCCGCTGCGCTGGTCATATCAGCGGTGGTGATAGTTTTATCTGTGATGAAGATGGGCGTTTTCAACGAAACTGTGACGGTGAAAAAGGAGCCGCCCGCCTGGTATCACTCCGACAGCGGAACAGCTGTAAGACCCGAGGGCAGGACGCTTGTGATAACGATACTCGTCACTGATAAGCACACCACATGGGAGGGGAAGGACGAATCTGCCGACCGTCAGCACTCCGATCTCGGCATAGCTGTACAGTGGATGGAGGAGCAGGCGGAAAAGTGGGGAAAGAGCCATGAAATGATCTGGGACTGGAAAGAGAACAGCGATCTCGTTTACAGACCAACTTTCAGCAAGGATATGCTTACCTACAGTATAGCCAACAACAGCGTAAACAACGAATTCAGAAATTTCATTGACGACGGGATACCATCGGCGCAGCTGGCGGAAAAGTACGACGCAGACAATGTGATATACATGACCTGCTTCGAAACTACCAACGCAGAGCCGTTTATCTACTGCTTTGCGAGCGATTGTTATTTCGACCCAATGTACCAGTATGATTGTTGCTTCGTGATGAATAACTACTACGGCGCTGTTACAACAGCAGCAGTTTATGCGCATGAGATGCTGCATCTTTTCGGCTCGCCCGATCTGTACAAGAACGGTCCGTCTGGCTCGGAGCTGTACGGAGTAACGGAGGAGTTTGTGGACTATGCCCGTGAAAATCTTACAGAGGATATCATGTTCATGATGATAGAGGACTGGCCACGCTCCGTTGATGAGAACGGAATCACGTTCGGCATGTCTGACCTGATAGCGTATTATATCGGCTACAACTCCGAGCGTCCATCGGTGGTGGATGAGTTTGGTCTGGACTACTCACAGCACGATCCCGACCGTGCGGAACAAATGAGCAAAAAAACTGAATAAAATGCGGAAAAATGCGAAAAAAAGCTAAAGATTTCGGGGGAGCTGCCGATAAGATATATAGGTAGAAATATGCCCTATGGGCTTGCTATACATTTTTCCGATAAGGAGGCAGGATATATGGAGATCAAAAGAATCAACGGCGTGATATCGGCGTACAGTGCAAACCGCAGCGGAAATGTCAAGAAAGCAGAAGCCTCCGCTTCCGTAAAGAACATGGACAGGGTAGAGTTCGGCTTTGAAAAGGCGCTGCAGGCCGCAAAAAACGGCATCGCAGCAGAGATAAAGGCTGACGCTTCCGCTAACGATATAGAGGCTGCAAAGCAGACGGCTGAAAACGGTATTCCCGCAAGCGAGCTTGCGGCTTACATCCTCTTAGGGTGATGGCTATGGACGAAAGGACCACACAGGCAGTCATAAAGTGCCTTGAAATAGATTGCGACTTTTATCGTGAGCTGACGATGTTCCTGATGAAAAAGCACACAAAGATACTTGAGGACGACCTGCCCTGGCTGACAAACTCGCTCAATGATGAGCAGGCATACGTCATGAAAAGTCAGGCTCTCGAAAACAAGCGGCTGGAGCTTTTCAGGGGACTCGGAATAGAGGATAAAAAGCTGGCAGAGCTTATTGAGGAAGCTCCCGAGGACTACAAGGCGAAGCTGAAGATGCTCTCGGTGCAGCTTACAGACCTTATCGACGGGATAAGGGAAATGAACGAGAAAACGAGCGAGTTGGTCAAGCGCAAGCTCGACAACCAGCAGGAATTCGTAAAGCGTGCGGGCATATTCAACAAGCCCGAAACTTATGACAGAAACGCTTCAAAGGTGACCAAGGGCACATCCGCAACGGTCATCCGTGAGGTATAGGAGGAAAATATATGCGTCCGACATTCTTAGGGTTTGAAGCCCAGAAGCGCACACTTCAGATAGCGCAGAAGAGCCTTGATATTACAGGCAACAACCTTTCAAATACAAACACAGTCGGCTATACAAGACAGCGTGTCGATCTTTATGCCATGTACGTTTCGGGCAACCAGAATCTCCGCTGGTGCAGTGATACGAACAATCTTTCCGTCAACGGTCAGGGCGTAAACGCTCACGGCATAGCTCAGATCAGAGATCCCTACATCGACAAGCGTTACCGTGAGAACGTGTCTGTTGAGGCTGAAACGGAAAAGACGGTCGAGGTACTCTCCGAGCTTGAGGATGTACTTGACAACTTCGAGTCTGACGGTCTGCTCTACTTCACAGAGCAGTTCTTCAAGGCGCTTCAGGACTATTCGGTAGAAAAGCCCGACAGTGCCGAGGTCGCAACACTTGTTGCAAACTCCGCTGTAAACCTCTGCCGACTCCTCAACGACTACGATGAGCAGCTGACTCAGGTAGAGGAAACATATGTTGCGGAGCTTGAGGATACTGTAACTTACATAAACACAGTTCTGGACGATATCAACATGCTGAACGACAGGATAGCAAGAGAGCTTATAAACTATCCCGAGGGCTATGGACCCAACGAGCTTTACGATCAGCTCAACCTCTACATCGACGAGATCGCAAATTTCGGCAACATAGAAGTGACCAAGAACGAGAACGGCACTTTCTCCATCGATATGGCAGGTGTTAATATCGTTGACGGTGAGGAGTTCAAGGTAAACAGGATCCTGATGGAGGATTACGAGATCTACGGTCAGGCTATCCTCTTCTTCGAGAGCGGCGACGAGCTTTGCCCCATGACCGGTCAGATCAGAGGCTATCTCAACATGATAAACGGTAATGGCGTTTATGCGACAGGTACTCAGAACTCTGAATACGGTATCGCATACTTCAAGTCCGCTGTAAACGAGTTCGCAAGAACGATAGCAAACACATTCAACTCCGCAAATGGTGCGGACGAGGATCCCTCCAGAACGATGTTCACGACTGATCCCGAGGATGTTATCTTCACGGCAGGCAACATTCACGTTGCACAGGGCTGGCAGGAGGATCCCACGATGATCGGTCAGGTCCGCAAGCTGGATCCCAAAACGGGTATGTACTACTACGGATATGACGAGATCACAGATGATACAGGAAATGTAACACTTCAGAACACCAACGTTCTTAACCTGATAAACCAGTTCGAGGGCAAGGAGCTTAAATTCGGTACCGCTCATGACTTCAAGGGCGGCATCTATGAATATATATCCTTTATAAGCGACCGTCTGGCTCAGACGATAATCTACGATCAGAGCCGCAACGACAGCGCAGTCACCACGGTCGATGCGCTGCTTGATGCAAGGGATGAGGTATCAGGCGTGGATATGGACGAAGAGGGTATCAACATGCTGAACTACCAGAAATGGTACAGCGCATCCTCACGTATGCTGACCACACTTGACGATTGCCTTGAAAAGCTGATAAACGGCACAGGCAGAGTTGGTCTGTAAGCCTGAAAGGAGTACGCAATGAGAGTAACGAATGCAACTGTTCTGCGTAATTACGACAGAAACCTCAGACGACTTGGCAA
>JAGAKC010000406.1 GCA_017848155.1 Oscillospiraceae bacterium
GGGCGACCACAGGCCGCCCACATGGTATGATGTTTTATTCAGCCAGCGTATAGAGGTAAGCTGCGCCGATGATACCTGCATCGTTGCCAAGCTTTGCGATATCCAGCTTTGTTGAGCGTGTCGGGTCTATGCAGTAGCTCTCACGCTTGATAAACTCGTTAAGCGGCTTTGTGAGGTTTTCACCCTCCTTACAGATACCGCCGCCGATAAGCAGCACCTCAGGCTGGAATGTGTTTACGATATTGGTAAGTCCGCAGCCGAGATAGTTGATGTACATATCAACCACACCACATGCAGCCTTGTCGCCCACTCTCCAGCCGTCGAAAGCGGTCTTGCCGTCAACGTTGTTAATATCACCGCCGACTATCTCCCACATCTTGCTGTCCTTGTTTTCTTCCATAGCTTCCTTAGTCATATTGATAAGGGCAGTTGCAGAGGAGTAAGCCTCGAAGCAGCCCTTTCTGCCGCAGCCGCACTGTCTGCCGCCATACTGGATAACAGTATGACCAAGCTCTGCGCCGCAGTAGTTGAAGCCTGTATATATCTTGCCGTCGATAATGATACCGCCGCCCACACCTGTGCCAAGTGTGACAACGACAACATCCTTATATCCCTTGCCAGCACCGTTGAGCACCTCGCCGAATGCAGCGGCGTTAGCGTCGTTCTCAACGAAAATGTCCTTGTTCAGCTTCTTCTGGATGAGCGCACGCAGATCGGTGTTGTTAAAGCCGAGATTGCAGCTGTAAAGAACTATACCGCTGTTTCTGTTTGCAACACCGGGAGTTCCGATGCCTATGCTGTTTACCTCTCCGATGGTGACCTTTGCCTCATTGAGCGCAGTCCACACCGTTTCAACTATAGCGTCAGCTATCTCCTCCGCAGGACGGGGAAGATTAGTCTTTGCCGTTGCCTTTGATACTATGTTGTAATTCTCGTCTACCAGACCGACCTTTATGTTGGTTCCGCCGAGATCGATACCAATGTTATACATCATTCTATGCTTCCTTTCGGTTTTATATCAGGATATTTTATATATTGAGATCGGACATGATCTCCTCGCTGTCGGAATCTATTCCAAGCTGGCGCAGCAGGTCCTTTGCCGCATTGTAGCCCATCTTCTTCTGACGGTTGTTCATGGCAGCTACCTCAAGGATAACAGCAAGGTTTCTGCCCGGCTTAACGGGTATAGTAAGCAGCGGCACCTTAACGCCAAGGATGGTCATAAAGTGGGTATCCACACCCATTCTGTCATATGTCTTTTCGGGATTCCAGAGCTCCATCTCAACGACCATGTCGATCTTCTCTGTCAGCTTTACTGCACCCACACCAAACAGCTGTCTTGCATTGATTATACCTATGCCACGCAGCTCGAGAAAATGACGGATATTATCGGGAGAGCTGCCGACAAGTGTGATATTCGATGCCTTCTTTATCTCCACCGCATCGTCTGCGATAAGTCTGTGACCACGCTTTACAAGCTCAATGGCAGTTTCACTCTTACCAACGCCGCTCTCACCGAGAATAAGCACACCTTCACCGTATATCTCGATAAGCACACCGTGACGGGTTATTCTGGGGGCAAGCTGCAGATTGAGGAACGCCACCAGCTTTGAAATAAATACCGATGTACTCTCCTCAGAGCAGAATATGGGTATCTGGTACTCCTCTGCTATCTCGTTCATTTCAGGGAACGGCTCCAGACCTCTTGTGATGATAAGCGCAGGAAAATGATAACCGAAAAGATCGGCTATACGCTTACGGCGCAGCTCAGGATCAAGTCCGTTAAGATAAGCGTACTCGCTGTTTCCCATGACCTGAATGCGCTTGTTATCAAAATACTCGTAAAAGCCCGAAAGCTGAAGTCCGGGACGGTTGGTATCATTGCTGGAAATAAGCTTGTTTCCTGCGTCCTCAGGCATATATGCGATACTGAGCTTAA
>JAGAKC010000407.1 GCA_017848155.1 Oscillospiraceae bacterium
ATGGTGCACTGCAACAACTGCTGCAGCGAGCTTGACGCATGGGTAAGGCTCTTCGGCGAGTTTGCGGCGCTCGCAGGGATAGAGATGTCAAAGTCCGACCTGTACACGAAGCTCTACAGAAATACGCTTGGCGCAGATAAGGACTGCGGCGGAGTTACCGCATACAACTTCCTTTCGGGCGAGCCTGTGGCTGATGTGGAGCAGGGCAGACCCATGTACTTCCGCACTCCCGACGGCAATTTCAACCTTGCAAACTTCATGAGGGCGCAGCTGTATTCCGCAGTCGCAACGCTCAAGATGGGCATGGATATCCTCACCGAAAACGAAAAGGTGCCCGTGGACAAGATAACGGGTCACGGCGGTCTTTTCAAGGTCGGGGGAGTTGCGCAGCAGTACCTTGCGGACGCACTGGGCGCTGATGTTGCGGTGCTTAAGACGGCAGGCGAGGGCGGCGCATGGGGAATGGCGCTGCTTGCGGCGTACATGAATGACGGCGCAGGAAAGGACCTCCCCGTATTCCTTAATGAGAGCGTATTCGCCTCGATGGATAGCACCTCTGCTTCTCCTGATGCGGCAGGTGCGGCAGGCTTCGCAGCGTTCATGGAAAACTACAAGGCAGGCCTTGTTGCACAGTGTGCGGCAGGCAACGTTTAAAATGCAGTTCAGCAGGGAGTGATATAATGTCCTGCTGAGACCGTCGAAAAAGTCCCATTGGGACAAGTTTTCCTCGTCGAAGCTATGTTGGCGGCGTCCGTGCCGCCTTTTGGCTTCGACTTTGCGACATCCATGTCGCAGCCGAAACAAAGACGAACTTGTTCGTCTGGCGCACTGCCCGCGTAAAGAATAAGGCTATAGCCGTTTCTAGAGAATAAGGCTATAGTCGTTTCTAGAGAATAAGGCTATAGCCGTTTCTAGTACAGTTGTGCGGATAGAAGTTATTTTTCCGATGCACATGTCGTCGGAAAAATTTATTTGAAAAAGCCTGCTTCGCAGGCAAAAACATAGTTTTTCGACAAAATTGGCAGGGCAGTGATAAACTGTCCTGCTGTTTTTTTGCGCTGTGAGATCGGTAAGCGGAGCGATCCTTTCAGTTAGTTCGGACTACTTGTACAGGTTTGTGATTTTTTTGACGAATTTGTGCAAAGTCCATAATTTATCAGGTGGAAATTCTACAAATTACCGAAATTATTTCGTGCGAAATTTGTAGATTTTTTAACGGATATATGTTATAATCATAGTAATACGATTTCGATATGTAGTGTATATTGAGATCGGGGTATACCGTCGGGTACCATCGGTGTTCGGCGGCTTTTCCGTGCGTATAACACGGAAGCTCACAGCAACTGCTGCCTTAGGGCGGTGAAAATATTAAGGAGGCTAAAAAATGGCTTTTAAACAGTGCGCGGTTCCTTTCGCAGGAACTGCTGAACAGGAAGCACAGCTCAAGGCTGTTATCGCTGAGCATGCGGACGACCGTGGTGCCCTGATGCCCGTGCTCCAGAAGGCACAGGAGATCTACGGATATCTCCCCATCGAGGTTCAGACAATGATCGCAGAGGGTATGGACATTCCGCTCGAGAAGGTTTACGGCGTAGTTACATTCTATGCGCAGTTCTCCCTCAATCCCAAGGGTAAGTACAGGATCTCTGTCTGTCTTGGTACTGCCTGCTACGTTAAGGGCTCCGGCGATATCTTCAACAAGTTCTCCGAGAAGCTTGGCATCAAGGGCGGAGAGATCACTCCCGACGGCAAGTTCTCTCTCGACGCATGCCGCTGCATCGGTGCGTGCGGTCTTGCTCCCGTACTTACAGTAAATGAGGACGTTTACGGTAATCTGACCGTTGACGATGTTGACGCGATCCTCGCAAAGTATGAATGATCGCCCATAAAACAAGTATATTAACGAAACAGGAAGGATTAAGCTATGATTAAGACTATTGCGGAGCTTAACGCTGTCAAGGAAAGCGCAGCAGAGGTCGTTAAGACCCGTGTAAGCTGCGAGGATACAGGCGTCAAGGACGTTCTTATCTGCGGCGGTACAGGCTGTGATTCCAGCGGCTCCAAGAAAATTATTGAGTGCCTGAAGAACGAGATCGCTAAGGCAGGTCTTCAGGACAAGGTTAATGTAATTACAACAGGCTGCTTCGGTCTGTGTGCTCGCGGTCCCATCATGATCGTATACCCCGAGGGCTCTTTCTACGCTCACGCTTCTGTTGAGAGGATCCCCGAGATCGTTGAGGAGCACCTCAAGAACGGCAATCCCGTTAAGAAGTACCTCTACGAGGAAACAGTTGACGGCGACACCATCAAGTCCCTGAATGAAACTGCATTCTATGCAAAGCAGAATCGTGTTGCACTGCGTAACTGCGGTGTTATCGATCCCGAGAACATCAACGAGTACATAGCTCGTGACGGTTATCAGGCTCTTTACAAGGTACTGACCTCCATGAGCCAGGATGACGTTGTAAACTGCCTGCTCGACTCCGGTCTGAGAGGACGCGGCGGTGCCGGCTTCCCCACAGGCAGAAAGTGGCAGCTCGCTAAGGATCTCGTTAAGGACGCAGATCAGAAGTACGTTTGCTGTAACGCTGACGAGGGCGACCCCGGTGCGTTCATGGACCGTTCCGTTCTTGAGGGCGACCCCCATGCACTTATCGAGGCTATGGCTATCGCAGGCTACACCATCGGTGCTAACCAGGGCTATGTATACGTTCGTGCAGAGTACCCCATCGCTGTAAAGCGTCTTCAGATCGCTATCGACCAGGCTGAGGAGCAGGGTCTGCTGGGCGACAACATCTTCGGTACAGATTTCAGCTTCCGTCTGGGTCTCAGACTCGGTGCAGGCGCATTCGTATGCGGCGAGGAAACTGCTCTTATGACATCTATCGAGGGTAACAGAGGCGAGCCTCGTCCCCGTCCTCCTTTCCCTGCAGTAAAGGGTCTGTTCGACAAGCCTACAGTTCTCAACAACGTTGAAACATACGCAAACATTCCCCAGATCATTCTTAACGGTGCTGAGTGGCACGCTGCTATGGGTACCGAGAAGTCCAAGGGTACAAAGGTATTCGCAGTAGGCGGCAAGATCAACAACACAGGTCTTGTTGAGGTTCCTATGGGTACGACACTGCGTACCGTTATCGAGGAGATCGGCGGCGGCATTCCCAACGGTAAGAAGTTCAAGGCTGCACAGACAGGCGGACCTTCCGGCGGATGCATTCCTCCCGAGCATCTTGATATCCCGATCGACTACGACAACCTTATCGCTATCGGCTCCATGATGGGCTCCGGCGGACTTATCGTTATGGACGAGGACAACTGTATGGTAGATATCGCCAAGTTCTTCCTCGAGTTCACTGTTGACGAGTCCTGCGGTAAGTGCACACCCTGCCGTATCGGTACAAAGCGCATGTACGAGATGCTCGACAAGATCACAAAGGGTCAGGCTACGATGGAGGATCTCGACAAGCTCGAGAAGCTCTGCTACTATATCAAGGACAACGCTCTCTGCGGTCTGGGTCAGACTGCTCCGAAC
>JAGAKC010000408.1 GCA_017848155.1 Oscillospiraceae bacterium
CTTTGCGCTGCTGCATTTTCGGTAAGCATGGTGACAGGCTGCGGCGGAAACACCGCTTCCGAAAGCACTGCCGCTACATCGCAAACAGGGGAGATAAGCTCCGTCACAGACAGCAGCTCACCTGCCGCTGATAGTGGCTACACTGCAAAATACACACTGTCAAATCCCGATTCAACGGACGATACAAAGCGTGTGTATGACTATATCAACAGCATCTATAAGAGCAAGATAATCTCTGGACAGCAGGAGTCCACATGGATGACAGGTCCTGATTACGAGATGGATTATGTATTTGATAATACGGGCAAGTATCCTGCGATACGTGGACTTGACTACATGCACATGGATTTCAACGGAGTCAACGAGCGTGCCATCGAATGGTGGGAAAAGGGCGGTATCGTTACGATATGCTGGCATTGCGGCACGGACTTCACAGGTGAGTGGACACACAGCCAGAACACTGTGATAGAGGATTGGGACGCTGCGCTGACCGAGGGCACTCCCGAGTACGAGGAGCTTATCGCTGGCATGGACATGGGTGCGGAGGCACTGACAGTGCTTCGTGACGCAGGCGTACCTGTGCTGTGGCGACCTTTCCACGAGCTTAACGGAAACTGGTTCTGGTGGAGCAAGGGCGGTGCAGAGAATTTCAAGAAGCTGTGGAAGCTGATGTACGATCGCTACACCGATCACTGGGGACTTAACAATCTGATATGGGTGTTCGGATATTCACATATGGACGGCAGACAGTTCGCTGACTGGTATGTTGGCGACGAGTACTGCGATATCGTGGGTGCGGATTCTTACAACAAGGGCGCAAACGGTGTACTGTACAGATGCTGCGAGCTTGTAGTGGAGGACAGAAAGCCTATCTGCTTCCACGAGTGCGGAACTATCCCCACGCCTGACCAGCTCAGCGACAAGGGAGCGCAGTGGTGCTACTTCATGACATGGCACACGAGCTATATCACGAAAGAGAACAAGGTGGAGGATCTGAACATGATCTTTAACCATGACTATGTGATAACTCTTGACGAGCTGCCTGACTGGAGCAGCTACACTGGATAACTGCAAATGAATATTCTGCCCTGTCAGCTTTCATGAAAGACAGGGTAGAGCTGTATTTTAGGGTGTTTTTTCGGTAACAGGTACGAATAGCTGAAAAAAAACTTAATGTGGCTTGCAATTTTATGCAAATTTATATTGATATTTTCGTCAAAATGTGCTATATTATTAAGTGAAAAGTGGTGTCATAGCAGACATCGAAAAGGGTAAACTGCGGTCAAGTACCGTTTTATAAAACAGGAGGACAAAGATATGGATTCAAACAAAAGACCGGAGAGCATGGAGAGGATAACTACTGCTGCGCTTGCTGACGCATTCATCGCAGAGCAGGTGGAGGCAGTACGCGCACAGGTGGGCGACAAGAAAGTCCTGCTTGCACTGTCAGGCGGAGTAGACAGCTCTGTTGTAGCTGCATTGCTTATTAAGGCTATAGGCAAGCAGTTGGTATGTGTTCACGTAAATCATGGTCTTATGAGAAAGGGCGAAAGCGAGCAGGTCATTGAGGTATTCCGTAATCAGCTTGACGCAAATCTGATCTATATCGACGCTACAGACCGTTTCCTTGATCTTTTGAAGGGCGTTGCAGAGCCTGAAAAGAAGAGAAAGATCATCGGCGGCGAGTTTATAAAAGTATTTGACGAGGAAGCAGGCAAGCTCGAGGGCATCAGCTTCCTTGCACAGGGAACGATATATCCTGACATTCTGGAGAGCGACGGTGTAAAGGCTCATCACAATGTCGGCGGTCTGCCCGAGGATATGCAGTTTGAGCTTGTAGAGCCTGTAAAGCTTCTCTACAAGGACGAGGTACGTGTTGTGGGCAAGGCGCTTGGTCTTCCTGCGTCCATGGTAGATCGTCAGCCATTCCCGGGTCCCGGACTTGGCGTACGCTGCCTTGGTGCTATCACACGTGATCGTCTGCATGCTCTGCGTGAGGCTGATGCTATACTCCGTGAGGAGTTCGACAATGCAGGTCTGAACAAGACCGTTTGGCAGTATTTTA
>JAGAKC010000041.1 GCA_017848155.1 Oscillospiraceae bacterium
CATATCCATCATTATAAGGCAGCCTGCACGGTCGTCGATAGCCTTTCCCTTGACAAAGCCGTCGCCGAATGTGAAATAGTCCGTATCAAAGCAGGCCGTATCTCCACGCTTCACGAGCTTTTCAGCGTCAGCTGCACTGGCAGCGCCTATATCTATCAGCATTTCGTCAAACTCGGGAGCTTTTTTACGCTCCTCGGCGGTCTGCTGATGCACAGCCTTTGTTCCGACTATGCCGGGAGTGCCGTTTTTAAAGCGCACAGCACGTCCCATCACGACACGGGGGTCGATTCCGCCCACCGCACCGAAACGCAGGAATCCGTCCTCTGTTATATCAGTGACCATAAAGCCGACCTCGTCCATGTGAGCGGCGAGCATCACCTTATTTTTTGGAGTCTGTCTGCCCTTTTTGAACACTATCAGATTACCGAGTGGGTCAACGGTCATCTCGTCGGCAGTTATCCTGCTCCTGATGTACTCACGCACAGCAGCTTCGTCGCCCGACGTGCCGTCAGTCATGCATATCTCCCGAAGTCTGTCAAGCATTGTCGTCACCTCCGATATATTCAGCTATAAGCCCTGCCGCATGCTCGATATCCGCAATGTCCATAGCCTCCACCGATGTGTGCATGTAGCGTATCGGTACAGATACAGTGCTGCACCTTACTCCTCCACGTGAAACGGATATAGCATCAGCGTTAGTACCTGTCGAGGACGGCATCACCTCTGTCGTGTGAGGTATACCGCATCTGTCCGCAATAGCGTGCAGCTTTTCCGTCATGCTCCTGTCAAGCACTGCGGATGCTCCTATCATAGCGCCGCTGCCGAGCTTTGCTGTTTCGTGCACAGCGCTGTCAGGCGTCCTGCCGAACGAAACATCCACAACTATCGCTTCATCGGGAGCAAGTCTGTACGCTGTCATCTTCGCACCACGCTCGCCTGTTTCCTCCTGTGTGGAGAAGCTGACAGCAACGTTGTACTTTGCTTTGCGCTCTTTGAGCAGCTCCAATGCACGCAGTATCACGCAAACGCCGCTCCTGTCGTCAAGTCCCGATGCGCTGACAAGACCCGAAAGCTCCCTGAAACGGGAGTTTACAGTTACCCTGTCGCCGAAAGCCACGACCTTTTCAGCCTGTTCCCTGCTCATACCTATATCAATAGATATATCGCCTATCTCGGGCACCTTTGTATGGTCAGAGGAAACATGCGGCGGAAGCGTGGAGATAACTCCCTGTATCTCCTCACGGCCGTGCACCGTAACACTCTGTGCAAGCATCGTCCTCATATCAAGTCCGCCGCAGCCGCCCACCTTAAGAAAGCCGCTGTCGTCGATATACGTGACTATCATGCCGATGCGGTCGATATGCGCATCAAGCATCAGCGTTTCCGCATTCGGGTCGTCAGCCTTTATCACCGCCGTAACATTCCCGAAGCTGTCTATCTCTGCATCGGGAGCATACTCACGCAGAAGCTGTAAAGCAGCCTCCGACGCATCATCCTCATATCCCGATACACCTGCTTTGTCCGTAAGTATACGGAGCGTCTGTTTTATGTCCATGTCTGTTTTCCTTTCATGGGTGATCAATTATTCTGCTGCGCCTCTGTATCTTGCAACGGTCTTATTGGATGCCTTATCACCGTTTTCAGCTTTTCGGGCGCAGTTCTTCTCGGATCTGACAGATATATCTCATGATGCAGCCTTTTGTCCGAGATATCCTCCGTGTAGCCGTTTTCGGCAAGATACTGCTTCATGGCAGCTATGGAAGCAGGCTCGTCATCGTAGGGACCCTTGTGCATTATCTGTACACACAGACCCTCGCTGTAGCTCATAAGCCGAGCCTTTGAGAGGTCAAGCTGCGGACGCTTTTTCAAAAGCGCAGCCCCGGCACGCTCCAGTACATCCTCCGTCACGAAATCAGGCTGTCTTATCATTGATATCCAGCGGAAATCATCCTTGCAGGTGACATTTGTCCCGTCAAATGCAGCACTGTCCACCCACCACAGACCCTCAAGCGGCGGTACGACATACTCAAAATAACCCTCAGGCTGAGTGCCGTTCATTTTCGACATCTTGATGGAGAACGACAGCCCGTAAAGTATCTCCAGCGCTTCCCTATACTCCGCAGAGATGTTTGGGTCGCCGCTGCCCTCAACGGCTATGAATACCATATCGGGAACATTTACTATAGTCGGCTTTGCAGGCGGCTGATACAGCTCCTTATATACTTTTTTATAATCCAGCTTTTCCATGGGTGTTCTCCTTGTATTTCTGAAATACAAAACTCATTTAAGAAAATCGCTCTCCACAGAGGTGAAATTAACGTCGTATCCCTTGTGTGAAAGCAGCTCCAGCTTATATTCAACAAGCTCGGCAGGCACGCCCAGCTCATATGCTGCGGCTTCGGGCGAGCTTACATATCCTATCTCCGAAAGCAGCGCCTTATCGGAGATAAGCAGCTCCGCCGCAAAAAGATTGGCTTCACGCTCGGTCTTGTTACTGTCAAGGAACATCGTGCCCTCACGTATCCCGCCACCCGAAAGCTCACGATGAAGGATGTCATGTCCAAGCTCGTGTGCGCATACGGTCTGCTTCAGGATGCTGTCCAGACCGTCATTTATAACGATATATCGTGACCCGTTCTCGCATATATAGAAGCCCTTCAGACCTCCCAGCGGACGAAACCACACGTTTGCGCCCGAGTTTTCCGCCGTTTCAAATACGGTCCTGCCGCCGTACCTGTCAACAACATCCCTGACGTAGCCTATTATCTTATCTAAAGTCATTCTTTGCTGCCCTTTGAATCCTTATATATCTCCATAAGACACTCCATCAGAGCGTCCTTGTCCTCGTCGGAGAGAGCATTGCCCGCAAAAAGTCCTCTTGTGTCCGCAAGGAACTGTATAGCAGCGGTCTTGTCCTTTTCGCTGGCATAGACACGCTTGATGAACCTTTCTTCAAGCGTAAGCTCTATATCCAGCTTGTCGTTGCCGAGAAACTCGGGCGTAAGTCCAAGCTCGCCTGCCATCTTTTCAAGTATCTCCTTTCGGGGATTTCTCTTTCCGCTCATATAATTGGCAAGCGCACGGTAGGTTATGCCTACATTTTCCGCAAAAGCAGACTTGCGCATCCTTTTTCTGCCAAGCATTATCTCTATCTTTTCGTTAAGCTTCATACTTATCCTCCTGTGTTCATAGGTCTTCCATATATGGAACGTTCATGGTATGATTATAACAAGTGAACACCCATCATGTCAATACATATTCGGTAAATTATTTTATACACAATAATGTATATTCGCTCCAGCCAAACCAAGACAGATAAACACACATCAAATCCGCATCGCAAACGCATTCAGTCCACACCACCGACAAGTTCCAAAATGTATACCGAGCGAAGAATTATGAATATTTTCCGAAAAACAGCGCAAATCGGTTTGATTTTATTCATTTTCGTGAATAAAATCCCTTGACATTTGCTGAAAAGAGTGTATAATATCAATTGTAAATATTTTTTGTTAAGGAGATATCAAACAATGGCTAAAGAAATCAAAAAGATCATACTCGCATACTCAGGCGGACTTGATACATCTATCATCATTCCGTGGCTGCATGAGAACTACCCCGGCTGTGAGGTAATATGCGTTGCAGGTAACGTAGGTCAGGACGCAGAGATCGAGGGTCTCGAGGAGCGTGCCAAGAAAACAGGCGCTACAAAGCTCTATATCGAGGACATCCAGGACGAGTTCGTAAACGACTTCGTATGGCCCACACTCAAGGCTGGTGCTAAGTACGAGGGCTACC
>JAGAKC010000409.1 GCA_017848155.1 Oscillospiraceae bacterium
ATCTTTAAAGCTACCTTAAGATAGCTGATATTATGGATGACGACTCCGTGCGAAATATAGTAAGTGCCGCAATGGCGCATAAGCTGCGCACTGACATGGACTCTGAAACAGATGTTCTGTATATACACGGTACAAAGGGCAACGAGGTGGTGTCCTCAAAGGTGGGAAAGCAGCTTAAAAAGCACTACCCGCAGTATATGGTGATATGCTTTGACGGATATAAGCACTGCGAAGCCGCAATATATGAGCCACAGAAATGGCTTAGATATGTGGATGAATTTCTTGAAAGATAACAGGGTGATGATATGCTGAATATAGTGCGGCCTTGCCTTCCCGAAAGCTGCCGGATCATCTGCGTCAGCGATATACATACACATTGGCGGGAGCTAGACGAGCTGCTTAAAAAATGCAGCTACAAAAAAGGCGAGGACTATCTTTTTATCCTCGGCGATATACTTGAGCGTGGCAGCGACAATATCAATGCGCTGCGCTATGTGATGGAGCTTTGCGAAGCTCCGCACGTCATTGTGACAGAGGGCAACAACGACACCTATGTCACAGGTCTTGCGCTGCGCTATGACGATGAGAAATTTCTGGAGAGATTTGCCGCCAAGCCTGACTGCTGCTTCGGCGAGATGGCAGCGCAGCTGGGAATAAGCGACTTTTCCGTTGATACCGCCGCAAAAAGGAAAGCCGTTTATGAGGCTTACAAAAAAGAGATAGACTTTATACACTCCCTGCCCGAAGCGATAGAAACGGACGAGCATATTTTTGTTCACGCAGGCATCGAGGACAGAGATGACTGGGAAAACTGCGGACAGTATGACGTGATGCTGATAAAGCGCTTCATCGACAAGTCGCATCGTTCGCCGAAAACAGTAGTGTGCGGACACTTTCCCACATATGCCATCGGACGCCAGAACAACAACCTGCCGATATTCGATAACGAGCGGCGCATAATAGATATCGACGGCGGCGCAGGAGTAAAGCCTGCACAGCAGCTGAATGCACTCATCATTGATAAGAACGGCAGCAGCTGTCACTACAGCACGGTCTTTCTGCCTGTGGGTGAGCCGTACACCGTCGCAAAGGATCACGAAGGAAGCAGCAGCTGGATATACGCAGATTATGAACAGCACAGCTTCGAGCGTCTGAACGAGCCTGCGCCTGACGGATTTGCGGTCTTTAAAAACATCGGCACAGGCGAAACGGGTATCGCCCCCGAATGTATGAGCGGAGAATGGGGCGGGATCCTGCATGTATGGGGCAACCTCAACAGCTTCCCCTCTGTAAAAAAGGGCGAGCCGATCTGGGTGTTTGCGGAATACGGCGGATACTGCTGGTGCATAACAGCAGACGGAGAGGTCGGAAGCGTACCAAAGGACGCTGTTATGAAAAACTAAACAAGTGATAACAGGAGAGAAATATGTCATACGAGCTTATAAAACAGGAAGGCCGTGCACGCCGCGGTATCTTCCATACACCACACGGAGATATCGAAGCTCCGTTCTTTATGAACGTAGGTACTTCCGCTGCGATAAAGGGCGGAATATCCTCCATTGATCTTAAGGGGCTTAAAACACAGGTAGAGCTTTGCAATACCTATCACCTGCACCTGCGCCCGGGCGATGATGTCATCTACAAAATGGGCGGTCTGCATAAGTTTATGAACTGGGACAAGCCTATTCTGACAGACAGCGGCGGTTTTCAGGTGTTCTCTCTGTCCTCGCTCCGCAAGATAAAGGAAGAGGGCGTGTACTTCGCATCGCACATCGACGGCAAAAGGATATTCATGGGACCCGAGGAGAGCATGCGTATACAGTCACACCTCGCCTCTACGATAGCCATGGCTTTTGACGAGTGCGTGGAGAATCCTGCGCCATACGATTATGTAAAGAACTCAGTAGAGCGCACCACAAGATGGCTTCAGCGCTGCAAGGATGAGATGGCCAGGCTCAACGCAGACCCATCTACAATAAACAGGCAGCAGATGCTGTTTGCGATAAATCAGGGCGGCACCTATGACGACCTGCGAGTGGATCACATGAAGATAATACGTGAGATGGGACTTGACGGCTATGCTGTGGGCGGACTTGCCGTAGGCGAGCCTGCCGAGGTTATGTACCATATTCTTGACGAGGTGCTGCCTTATGCGCCCGAAAACAAGCCGAGATACCTTATGGGAGTCGGCACACCATCCAATATCATCGAGGGCGTATATCGTGGAATAGATATGTTTGACTGCGTAATGCCGAGCCGCAATGCACGTCATGCGACAGTATTCACCTGGACAGGTATAATGCACGCCACCAACGAATGCTACAAGCTGGACGAGCGTCCTCTTGACCCGCAGTGCGACTGTCCCACCTGCCGCAATTTCAGCCGCAGCTACATCAGGCATCTCTTCAAATCGGGAGAGCAGCTTGCAGGCAGACTTGCAGTGCAGCATAACCTCTACTTCTACAACACGCTGATGGAGAAGATAAGAGAAGCTCTGGACGAAGGCAGATTTGAGGAATTCAGAAACAGATATTCTCCCCTGCTAGCCGGAAAGGTAAAGGATTGATTTTCAGATAAGCACCGCAAAATTCAGTGTGCTGTCACAAATCCATCATATTTAAGGAATATAATTAGGCTGTATTACAGATATATAAATATGA
>JAGAKC010000410.1 GCA_017848155.1 Oscillospiraceae bacterium
CAAAGCGTATTCCGATCATCGCAGGCACAGGAAGCAATGACACAGGCTACGCTATCGAGCTTTCCAAGGAAGCGCAGAAGGTCGGCGCTGATGCACTGCTTCAGGTGACTCCTTACTATAACAAGGCTTCCCAGAGAGGTCTTGCAAAGCACTTCCTGTCCATTGCAGACAGCGTGGATATCCCGATCGTGCTGTATAACGTTCCCTCCCGTACAGGTATGGGCATCTCCATTGACTGCTACAAGGAGTGCGCACAGCACAAGAACATCGTTGCAACAAAGGAAGCAAGCGGCAATATGAGCCTTCTGATGCAGGTGGCTGCTTACACCGACCTTGACATATATTCGGGTAATGATGACGAGGTGCTCCCTGCACTTGCCATCGGCGGCAAGGGAGTTATCTCTGTTACCTCCAACTGCATGCCTAAGGAGAAGCACGACGAGGTAATGCTGTTCCTTGACGGCAAGCGTGATGAGGCTCTTGATATCCAGAAGAGGATCCTTGCTTTTGAGAAGGCGCTGTTTATGGATGTTAATCCCATCCCTGCAAAGGAAGCGCTTAACATCATGGGCTTCAAGGCAGGTGAGTGCAGACTTCCGCTCTGCTCCATGACCGAAGCACATAAGGCTGTGCTCAGGGCAGAGATGGATGCTCTCGGACTTGTGGGTAAAATAAAGTAACGAGCTGAAAGCATATAACGGGCGCCCTCATACAGGGGGCGCCCTGTTTAAAAGAAAGGACAAAACAATGACCAGGATAGCCATTACAGGCGCATGCGGAAAGATGGGACGCGTTATCGCAGGCATAATCAGCGGACGCAGTGACTGCTGTGTTGCGGCAGGAATCGATCTCTGCGGCGAGAAATACAGTGATTTCCCTGTTTACAAGAAGGTCTTTGACCTGCCCGAAAAGCCCGATGTCATCATCGACTTTTCGCACCCCTCCGCACTGCCTGACCTTTTATCATACGGCAAGATGAACAATGTTCCGCTGGTGCTTGCAACTACAGGCTACACTGACGAGGAGCGTGCTGACATAACCGCAGCTTCGTCGCAGATACCTGTGTTCTTCACTTTCAATATGTCGCTTGGCATCAATCTTCTTGTGGAGCTTGCAAGAAAGGCGACACAGATACTCGGCGGACAGTTTGATATCGAGATAGTTGAAAAGCATCACAATCTCAAAAAGGACGCTCCCTCGGGCACAGCCATCATGATAGGCGAAGCGATAAACGAGGAGCTTTCAAACTCAAAGCATTTTGTGTATGACCGTCACAGCGTGCGCAGAGAGCGTGGCAAGGACGAGATAGGTATGCACGCAATACGAGGCGGCACTATCGTCGGCGACCACGATATAATCTTTGCAGGACATGACGAGGTCATCACACTCTCACATTCCGCACAGTCCAAGGAGGTATTTGCTGTCGGCTCGGTAAATGCGGCGGTATTCCTTGCAGGAAAGCCTGCGGGAATGTATGCGATGGCTGACCTTATCAAGGCAGAATAAAACGACCTGACAGCTTGATCATGAAAGGAGATCATAATATGAGCATCATAGTAACCGAAAATGTATCAGCCGTGACCTTCAACAATGTTCCCCTGTATAAGACCATCATGGAGGAAACTCTTGCCGCAGTTGCAGCGGCAGATATCAACATCGATATGATATCCATGACTGCGCCTATGTCAGAGCGTTTCGGCTTTGGCTTTACGCTGAGCGATGACGACATGAGCAAGCTGCTTGTGGTAGCAAAGGGTCTTAAGGAGAAGCACGGGATCACTCCAATGATAAACTCGGGAAACCGCAAGATAGTTATAAAGACCAGCGAGATGGAAACACAGGCAGGCTTTGCCGCAAAGGTGTTTGCAATGCTGAATAAGATAAATGCTATGATATTGCTGATAACGACAGGCATTGACGAGATATCCGTGCTTATCCGTGAGAGCGACGCAGACGCTGCCGTTGAGGGATTAAAGGAGATACTGAAATAAATATGTTCAAAGGCATTATATCCACCGCAGAGGCTGCGGTATCACAGACAGATGAAAAGACGCTCAATGACGCTGTGCAGGACCTGGTAGAAAAACCGGGAGAGACCATGGACAAGCTGGGCGACTTCTTTCAGAATATACTTGATGGCATCATCGGAGCTATCCCGACGATACTTTTTGCGATAATCATTCTTATTGTCGGACTTATTGTATGCAAGTTTGCAATGTGGCTGCTTGGAAAGGGTCTTGAGAGATCAAAGGTAGACCTCACCGTTACAAAGTTCGTAAAGCAGGTCGCAAAGATAATCCTTTATGTACTGCTGCTTATCATCGTGCTTTCGATGCTAGGCATACCTACCACATCTGTCATCACAGTTGTCGGCACGGCAGGCGTTGCGATAGGTCTTGCGCTCCAGGACAGCCTTTCAAACGTTGCAGGCGGCTTTATACTTATGATAACAAAGCCGTTCAAGATAGGTGATTATATCATCGTAAACGGTGTTGAGGGTACGGTCGAGCAGATCGCTATCCTGCATACACGTCTTACGTCGTGCACGAATCAGGCTATATTCATCCCTAACAGCCAGGCTGTGAATGCTACGGTTACAAACAACTCCGCAAACGGTACACGCCGTGTTGATATGACGTTCTCGATCGCTTATGAGGACGATTATGAAAAGGCAAAGCAGCTTATCCTTGATGTTCTTGCAGACAACAGCAAGGTGCTGAAGGACCCTGCTCCTACTGTAAGGATGGTGGAGCACGGTGCAAGTGCGATAGTTATTGCGACCCGCCCGTGGTGCAGCACTGCTGACTACTGGGATGTTTATTTTGAAACGATAGAGGGTGTACGTGCTGCGTTTGTCGCAAACGGCATCACTATCCCGTTCGATCAGATCGACGTACATGTTGTGAAGGACTGATCACTGAAATACCAATGCCCGATCGAGTGCTGTGCTCGGTCGGGCATTTTTGTGTATCAACTTCGTATTATCTGTACCTTGCTATTGGTGCCGTCAGACAGGGTGAAGCTGTGCTCCAGTCCCTCTGTTATCAGTATATCTCCATCGATCTCAATAAGTATCATCTGGAAATCATTGTGACTTCGCCAGTAGCGCTCTGCATCCTCGCTGCCCATCACGAAAAGGGCAGTGGACAGCGCATCGCAAAGTCGACCCTCTTTTCCCACCACAGTGACGGAGCAAAGACCGTTGGCGGCAGGTCTGCCTGTTTTCGGGTCGAGGATATGGCAGTATCGGGTCCCGTCATCTTCAAAGTATCGTTCATAATCGCCCGAGGTCACTGCTGCACCGTCGTATAGCTCCAGTACGCCGATATTTCCGTCTGCACGAGGGTCCTTTATACCCAGCCGCCACGGTGTGCCGTCAGGCTTTCCGCCTATTACATGGATATTTCCTCCGAGGTCAAGGATGGCAGAGGTCACACCTGCTTCAGAAAGCATTTCGTATAGTATGTCGCCTGTATATCCCTTTGCAACGGCTCCGAGGTCTATTTCTGTGCCCTGCGGCAGAGCAAGCGTGCTGCCTGAAATATGGATATCTCCCCGCATATCCAGCAGCTCATTGAGCCTGTTTAATTCAGGCACATTGTATTCGCTTGTTGTGAAGCCCCATTCTTTCATAAGCGGATATAGTCGTATATCAAGCGCTCCGTCTGTCTGCGTCCCCATAGCAAGGGAAAAGCTGATAAGCTCTGTTGTTTCAGGGGAAAGCTCAACTTCCTCGCCGTTATTCAGACGACCGACCTCGCTTCCTGTATCTCCTGCCGCCCATAGCGAGGACAGCTCGTTTATCCGTGCAGAAGCCTGTGCGGTCAGCCTGTCCGCATCGTCACCGTACACTGTAAGGCTCATGACCGTATCCATAGCATATATCGTCAGCTCGGACTTTTCTGCTTCCCTGCTGCATGCAGTGAAAAGTACAGACAGAGTTACTGTCGCCATTGCTGTCAGCCTTTTTATACCTATAAGCTCACCCCTCTTCACAGAAACATCAACATATATTATACTACCACTTGTCATGAAAAACAAGTACAAATAATATACGAATAGTAATATATCGAGGTGATATTACATAATGTGAGCTTTTACGGAGCGATCGTCTGACGATTTGGTATACATAATGTAATATTTTGCTGAAATATGACAAAATCGCAGAAAAACAGGCACGACACGGCAATATATTGTTTTCTTCGTCATATAGCCTTAAAAGGGCAGTTTTGCGCTACAAATAGTAATTCTTGCTGACGACTATACGAATAGTATATATTATATTTCAAGGAAAGAACCGATCAATACGGCTGTTATAAAAAGTGGAGCTATCCACTTGATTATAAATTCAAAGCTGCGGCGTCTTTTGAATACACCATCAGATGCTATCTCATCAGAGAGCACTTCTGGTCCGACCACCCATCCGACGAAAAGACATGAGATAAGTGCCAATATAGGTGTGATAACAGAGTTTCCGACGAAGTCAGCAAAGTCAAGGATATACATACCAAAAGGACGGAGATCGTTCCATATACTGTATCCCAGCGCTGACGGAAGTCCGAGGACAAAGAATACGCCTGTCATAACTGCCACTGCCTGCCAGCGTTTAAGATGCAGATGCTGTATCAGGTTTGCAATGTCCACCTCCATCATGGATATTGCGGATGACAGTGCGGCGAAAAATACCAGAATAAAAAACAGCGCTCCTATTACATCACTGTATGGCATCTGCGAAAAAACGGATGGAAGTGTCTGAAACATAAGACCTGTGCCTGCGGTCAGTGCTGTTTCCTCACCGCCTGATACCGCAAAAACTGCCGACAGGACGATAAGACCACTGAGAAAGGCTATACCGATATCGAAAAGCTCTATCTGCTTCACAGAGTGCTCTATACTGTCCTTTTTGCCGAGATATGCACCGAAGGTGATCATAATACCGCTTGAAAGCGACAGTGAATAGAACATCTGTCCTGTTGCCGCAAGCACCGTTTTGAAGGAGAACCTGGAGAAATCAGGTGTGAGGTAATACGCAACACCTGACCATGCACCGTCCAGTGTAAGGGTATATACTGCTGTAATGACGGCAAGGGCGATAAGCGCAGGCATCAGAAAGCGGTTTGCGTTTTCAATGCCGTTTTTGACTCCGCAAAGTAATATAGCGCCTGCCATCAGAAGAAACAGTATCTGAAACATTACAGGCTGTGCGGCCTGTGAGGTGTACTGTGTGAAGAAATCCGTATCTGCGGCGGTGTTGCCGTTTCCTGTACAGTATATAAGTGCATATTTCATTACCCAGCCGCCTATGACGCAGTAGTAGGGCAGGGTAATAAGTGTGATACCTGCCGTAAGCCATCCTATAAAACCACCACGATGATTCAGTTCTTTATAGGCATCCACCGAGGCAGAGGCGGTCTTTCGCCCTATTGCTATCTCCATTGACATTATGGGAAATCCGAATAGTAAGGTAATTATTATATATACAAGCAGGAAGATGCCACCGCCGTATTCCGCTGCAAGGTATGGGAATCGCCATATGTTTCCGAGTCCGACAGCAGAGCCGGCTGCCGACAGTACGAATCCGAGGCGGTTTGAAAATGTTGGTTTATTCATAGCGGTGCATCTCCGAAAAAGAATTTCGGTTAGTTTATGCAGATGATACTTTTTTATTCCGAACAGCAAAAAAGCGGTCGTGCAGACCGCTTTTTGTTATTCTGTGATGATCACATTCTTGCCGCTTGTCTTTCCTTTGTAAAGACGTTTGTCAGCAATGGAGATAAGCTCCTCTATGTTCTTGTCAGCGTGTTTTTCAACAAATCCGAAGGTCATCGTTGCATTGATCATTGTTCCGTTACTTTCGACCGAACAAGCTCTTATATTTTTGTGGATCCTGGTGATCTTTTCAAGGCATTCAAAGCGTGTGCCACGCAGTATGACAAGTATCTCCTCGCCGCCCCACCGACAGGCAACATCGTTTTCGTCGATCCCGTCCGCAATAAGTGCGGTCAGCTTTTTTAGCACAGCATCGCCGCCGTCGTGACCGTAAGTATCGTTTACCTTTTTGAAGTTATCGATATCGCCCAGTGCTATACAGAAGTTGTTCCTGCTGCCTGAAAGCTCTTCAAAAAGGGGCTTCAGGCTATGGCGGTTAAACAATCCTGTAAGAGCATCATGAGTAGCTGTGTATTCAAGCTGCTGATTGGAGCTGCCGAGATCTTTGATAAGGGCATGTACCTCAAGTACAAATAGCAGTGAGAATCCGATAAGCATTATCGCAGCGGATATCATGTTTATCATCCTGAAAATACTGATATCCGAATAGTCCAGCGGGCATATCGGAAAATTATCCGAAGAGCTTACCGCCATAACTGTTATACTGCCCGCAAGCAAAGATATGATTATAAATACAGTGATCGTTCTAAGGAAGACCTTGATATCACAAGAGAAGAACAGTACATACGTAGAAATAGGGAGGATCACCAGAAGGAAGAGGTAAAAATCTGCCTCCATACCAACGATGATCATACATAGGATGGTATGGACGATTATTTCGGAAAAGAATGCGATCATCCATCCATATCTCATGTGCCCTGTTCTATGGCTTACACTGAACAGGCTTCCCAATATATAAAGTATTACACTGAATATATTGACGATTCCCATTTCTTCTACACCGATCATAAAGAACAGGATAAGGAAACAGGTATGTATTATACCGCCGCACGCGAACATTGCGCGATATTTGAGCGAATTTGAGATGTGTATGTTATCGATACTAAATTTCATATTACTCCTATAACGCGTACTTCCCCTGTACGCAACTCTGATATAATAATGATAACATAATAATAACAAAAATACAATACTAATGGTTAAAATTCAGACAATGTCACAAAAACACGAACTATGTATCATATCTTATGCATAAAAAGAACAGCAGTATTTCATTGGTTATTACATATTTTCCTGATCTTCTATTAAATTACATAAAGAATTTTAAAAAAGCACTTGACAATGTATTTTTAATGTGATATAATATAATCACAGAAATCAGTAATGATTACTGTTATTGAGATTGATCAAAATTTTCAGGAGGATAATAATTATGGCAAAGTATGTATGTCCCGTATGCGGTTATGTTCACGAAGGTGATTCTGCTCCCGAGAAGTGCCCCCAGTGCGGCGTACCCGGCAGCAAGTTCAATGTAATGGCAGAGAGCGACAAGCTCGTATTTGCTGATGAGCACAGGATCGGTGTTGCAGCAGCAGTTACAGACACAGAGATCATTGAGGGTCTGCGTGCTAATTTTGCAGGCGAGTGCACAGAGGTAGGTATGTATCTTGCAATGGCAAGAGCTGCTCACAGAGAGGGCTATCCTGAGGTAGGTCTTTATTATGAGAAGGCTGCCTGGGAAGAGGCTGAGCATGCAGCAAAGTTTGCAGAGCTTCTCGGCGAGGTAGTTTCCGCTTCCACAAAGGAGAACCTCACAAAGCGTGTAGCAGCTGAGCATGGCGCTACAGAGGGCAAGCTCCAGCTTGCTAAGAGAGCAAAGGAGCTGGGTCTGGATGCTATTCACGATACTGTACATGAGATGGCAAAGGACGAGGCAAGACACGGCAAGGCTTTTGAGGGTCTGCTGAACAGATACTTCAAGTAAGTCAGGCGATAAAGGCACATCTACGTCGTCAATGCCCATTCGGCAGGCACAAAGCCTGGCCCGAATGGGCTTTTCCTTGTATCTGCACCTTTCTCGCCTGACTTGAATTACTGCGTTACAAGAGGGCATTTCTCAATTTGAGGAGTGTCCTCTTTTTGTTGTGCCAAAAGCGATTTCAGCCCGTGAAAAGTGTCCTCGGAAAGTGTCCCCGCGCAAAGTGCGCTTATGAAATCTCTAAAATGTGTCCCTGAAAAATGTGTCCCGTAATTATTTGTTTTCTGTAAGATTTACGAGCTTGTAAAAGCTCGTTCTTTTTGTGCCTGTCTGCTCAATAGCGACCTTTGCGGTTATCTCTCCCGACTTCCAAGAGGAATAAACGCTTTCCCAGTTCTCGGGGAATTCAAGAGCGGGTCTGCCTAGCTTCTTGCCATTCTGTTTAGCTGCTTCAATTCCCTCTGCCTGTCGTTTGCGTATCGTTTCACGCTCCTGCTCTGCAATAGTACCAAGCACTTCAATTAGAATGTTGTTCACCATTTCAAACACCCATTCCTGTCCTGCGGGCAGTTCCATCATTGTTGTTGGTAAATCAATGACTTTCAGCCGAATTCCGTTGTCCTTGAAATATTGCAGTTCGTTGTGAATATCCATCTTGTTTCTGCTCAATCTGTCGAGCGACTTCACAACAAGGGTATCACCACGGCGCAGCATAGCATTTTTGAGTACCTGATATCCTGCGCGTTCCAAGCTCTTGCCGCTTTCCTTGTCGGTGATGATGTCACGCTCCTGTGCTCCAAGAGCCTTAAAAGCTGCAAGCTGTCTGTCAAGGTTTTGCTCCTTGCTTGACACTCTTGCGAACATATAAGAATGGAGCGGCAACCGCCGCCCCATTCATGTATGTGTATTTATTTAGCTGTTCTCGTTATCTGAGTTCTGATGTTCTTGTTGTCTTTCTTTTTTAGCCATTGAGTTTGCCGTAGCTAAACCTACAAGCCCGCTTAAAACAAATATCATTCCTGGCATTAAGCCGATCAACATTAATTCTATAGATTCTGTTGCAATGCCCATTAAGCCTAAAGCTAACAGCACACAACCTGTAATCAAGAAACCTTTTCCAAGACTTCTCTGCTGTTCAGCTGTTCGCTGTGTTGGCTTTGACACCTCAACTTCTTCCTCAAATGATGAATCAAGCTCTTTGATTTTAAGTGCATACTCATGTATCTGTTCAGACTTTACCATATGTTCTTTCACACCTGCAGAAGGCGAAAAAGTTAGATTTGCCATATCATATTTTGCGTGTCGTATAATTAGCAGGCATTCCTTTATTACCTCTTCACTTATTCCTTTACCGCTCTTTGAAATCTCTACCAGTTTGTTGTCAAGTGGGTCACAAGCTAAAACACAGCTGATAATAGTATTCTGAGCAACTGGACGAAGTTTTGAATAAAGATCACTGTTTACTTTACCAGCAGCCGAAAGTATAAATCCACCTTCATATTGGCGAAGCAACGAAGCACCACTGCCAGCGATCCCATTAATTCTAGCTATCGTTTTGGTAGTAATCAATTTAATTCTTTTCTCTGCTTCACTTATTTCGCAGCCCTCTAAAGCCATATCATAAGCAGATGGAATGGTATTACCCAATTTATCTGCTACAGAGCCTGCTTGTGAATTTGTAAAAGTAGTAAATTCTCCAAGGTAAGAATAAAAATACGCTTCCCAGTCATGGGGATTCTCATCAAGAATTTCCTTGTAATACTCAGCGGCATGTTCAAGGTCGTCAACTTCAATTGATTTTCTTGCTCTTTCATATAGATTAGAGAGCTTTTTACTGTTATCGACCTCGACCATAATTTTTTTTGCGTCCTCTGCAGAATATTTCGTACCGCAGTTTTGACAAACAAACAAACTATTCTCTTTGACAAACTCATTGCCACCACATAGTTCACATACTAAAGCTTTCATATATAACCCTTTCGTATTTGACAAATATATTCAAGACCGTTCATTTGTACACTTTGCCGCTACAAAAGCAGCAAAGCTATGTCCTAAAGTTCTCGGAGCGGCAACCGCCGCCTCATAAGATATGTACAAATTACGGTTAATCCTCAAAATAAAGCTTCATAGAATTATAGCAATTTACAGTTTCTGTGTCAGCCTCATTAAAAGCAGCAGAAAATGTTGTAAGGCTTCCCGTTGGATTAATAGCTAAATTTGTAAGTTCAATATATGCATCGTAATATTCTTTTAGTGCTTCGTACGCTTCCTGATGCTCCTCAGGGGGATTTTTCAAGTCCTTCATTAAACCTGCTACCAGTTCTTGATTGCTTTCGATATCAATGATTTGTGCCATAAATGTTGTATCAGCAAACAGATTACCGAGAGCTTCATTAAAATCATCTAAGAAATATCCATTCGGACGAGTATACTTATCTGTTTTGCTATCGTACTCCTCGTGAATTGAATTATACCATACGCTCTTAATAAGGTTACCAGCAGATTCAGCATCAGCAGCGCCATCAAGCATTTCATATGCAACTGTTTCAACTTTATTTATATAATCTTCAGCAGCTTTCTTTTGGTTGCTGCTAGAAATCAATGAGAATATCAATACACCAACTGCAATCAATACAGCAGCAATAATTCCAAAGAGAATAAATTTCTTTGTCGACCTCTTCATCTGGAGATTAACAGATGTTACCTCAACTTTTTGCGCTGCTACTTCTTCCTTTTTTGATACAGGACAACCACAGTTAGGACAAGTAGTTGCACCAGTGGGTATTTCAGTGTTACATTCTTCGCATAGTATAACAGCTTCAGTCTTTTCAATCAGCAATTCATTGCAATGAGGACAATTTTTTGCCTTATCGCTTACATTTTTCCCACAGTGTTTACATTGTATCAATGCCATAATATTTACCTCTTTCTTTTTATTTGGATTTATTTGCCGTCACAAAAGCGGCAACCGCCGCCCCATATTTATTCCATTGCATTTGCCACATACCTTACCGCTGCAATAGCAGTTTCATACAAATGCACATATCGGGAAACAGTTGCGGGGCTGCGGTGCATTTTTGTTGCAACGGTCTTGAAACACCCGTATTTTTGATACAGCTCCCACATACGCTCCTTTTCTTTCTGCGTTACCCGTGTTCCCTTTGTCATCTGCGTTTAGATAAGTCGCTCTTGCGGATATAGGGATTTTTCAATGCCTTTTCAATTGCGTCCTCTACATAAGCAGTGTATTCGATCTTCTTTTCTTCTGCTCCCGCCTTAACAAGCACCTCGTTCATCTTGTCAATCTGCGCATAAAAGCTGTCGGGAACAATAACCTGTTCTCTTTCAGTGTCGATGATAATTCTCATTTGAATTCCTCCTATTGTTTTATTACAAAGCGTGACACGCCTTGCTATATCCATTATATATATATAAAGTCAATAGTTTTTTGTGAGATTTGTCAATTTTTCTGATAATCTGTCAAGATTTCGATAGAAACAGGTGGATTTTATTAGATTTCAATTAAATCTGGCTAATTCAGATAAAAACAATAGAAAACAGATAAAATTTATTGCGATAGGAGCGGAAACGGGGAAATCAGACAGCATTTCAAGCCGATACGCACCACCCCCGCCGCTTTATTCTGCTGCCGCTTTTATTCTCCCATAATATACCCCGCCCCAAACTGCCGCTTGCCGCTGCGTGTGGCGGATTACTTTGATTTTCATAAAAATTTTTATTATAATTATGATATAAGAAAAGAGAAAACAAAGTCAATCTGCAACAGCCAAATCCAAAGAGCTTCACTTTGATTTTTCAAAAAAATTTAAGTATAATTATTATAGAAAATGAAACGGAAAATTAAATTCCGAGCGACAACAGACTTGAACACCAAGCGGATTATTTTGATTTTCCAAAAAATATTTATTATAATTATTGTAGGAAGTAAAGAAATAATTACTTCAAGAATTCAAGAGATAAAAGGAGTATTATAATGAAATTTAAAGATTATCACCCACATATTGAAGTTATCAGCAATATGGCAGAAAAAGCATCAGACCCTAAATGTTATCCTTATCTACTTCAAAGAGAACTGGCACACGACCGAATATTCACAAGGTATTGTATGGAAAGAGAGCTGACCCCAAAAGAAATTGATATGATTGTTGATAAAGTAATTCAGCGGCTATCGGTACGGGCAGACACAAAGCAGGCAATACAACAGATTGAAAGCCTGAATAAAGCTATCACAGATTTAACAACCATAGGAGGACAAAAGTAAATGACATATCCAAATCAAAGAACTGTAAAAATTCATAGAGAAAAACCAAAGTCTGATTTTCTCGGAATTAAAAATGAGAACTGGAAAGCGGCAAGCCGCAATTTAAGCGCACACTCTTTCCTGTTGTATATCTACCTTGCTTCCAATGCAGACAACTATTCCCTTGCTCTATCTCCTGCCGCTGTCCGTCAGGAGATTGGAATGGCTCGTTCCACCTACCACGACCAGTTTCACATACTTGTTGATAAAGGCTACCTTGTTCCGACACACGGAAATACATACGAATTTTTTGAAGTACCTCGAACGAGCCGCGGAGAAGATAAGGAAGAAGAAAGTACAATGTTGGCAGACGGAATTGATTTTGCCGCTTGTACAGATGACGGAAACGCTTTGCCGCAAATCGACAAGATTGAATTGTCAGAGGATATAGAAATAAATAATAGCCAAGAGAATATAAATAAAGGGATAAATAATGAACAGACACAGCAAGATGAACAACAGCCGATGACAACAGTAAAAGAGATTACAATACCATCACCAAGAGCAAGACCGTCAAAGAAATTCAGATTTTAAAAGGCAAGCGGCGGGAGCTGTAAACTTCCGCCGCTTTGGTGTATTCTGTTGTCCGTTTCTGCGGAAGTGTTCAGCATAATTGCTGCCGAGCTTTGCCGCTGCGTTCGTTACTTTTCGCTTTTGTAATCAGTGTCTATCTGATTGAGCTTTTTTTGCAGAACTTCAATTCCTGTCTTTGATACTGCAAGATAATACTGTTCTGTCACCTTACCGCTTGCGTGTCCCATCTGATTTGTAAGCAAGTGCGTTGGTGTGTTAAGCTCTGCGAGCCGTGTTCCGTAGGTATGACGAAGATAATGGAATTTGAAATCAATGTTCAGCTTGCTTTTTATCGTGCAGCTATGATATTTCATTGAGTTTACGGTCTGTATCTTTCCATTCGGCAAGCTATTGACTAGCAGCAGCGAGGAAATCTTATTTCCGTCAAGGTCTGTTATGTATGTGCTGTTCTGTTTACGCTGCGCTTTCAGCTTCTTTGCGTGTATCTCGGTCTGTTGTTTGAGCTGCGTGAAATATTCAATCAACTTGTCACTCATATAAACAACTCTGCGTGAGTTGCGGGTCTTTAGTGATACAAGCTTTATAAGCCCGTCCTGATACTGCATTTGTCTGTCTATTGTGATAGCCCCTTTTTCAAGGTCTATGTTCTCCCATTTAAGCCCGTAGCATTCGTTTATACGCAGCCCACAGCATTTACCGAGAAGATATGCGGTTTCAGCGTTCGACCCGCGGAAATACTCGTCAAGCTGCTCTATCTCTTCAACAGAAAAAGCCACGATATCAATATCATCATCGACTTTCATTTTAGGCATACGAATTCGTATATCCTTATTTACACACAGCTTGTTGTATGTATCAACATCAATATAGTTTCGTGAATATGCCTGACCAAAAACGAGATAGAACATTTTGAGAAAGCCCTCTACATACATAAAAGACCGACCCTCATCATAATACAGCCTTGCAAGATAGTCGTTGACTTCCGCAACAGATATATCATCAATAAACCGCGCCCCGAAATTCACTGAAATGTGATTGCGCCATAAGCTGTCCTGCTTCTTGATAGTAGCATAAGACTTGCCGCTGCGACCATTCTCACAGTATTCCTCATAAACCTCTTGCACGGTCATTCTGCGCAGCGGCTTCTCGTGCAGACTTGCTTCAAATTTAAGCTCTGCGATATGCCTTGCTCGTATTGCTTCATTCTTTGTAAGCAAGGGATTTCCGAATTCGTCCTTTGAGTTCTTTCGGTTGATACGCTTTCCGTCTACTGTTTTGGTGAAACGGTAAGCCCATCTTCCACTCTTTAACTGATAAACTCCGAGCTGATTGTTGTTTGACATAATGTTATCCTCCTGTTTGAGGACACATCAGGTCACATTTTATACATTTTCATAAGCGGCAAGTGTCCCTGTCCAAATCCGATAAGCGCAGCGGCGAAGCCGCTTCTCGGGGATTGCGTAGCGAAGCGAAGCACTCCCCGCGGCAAAGGACGAAGCAAGACACGGCAAGGCATTTGAGGGACTTCTCAACAGATACTTCAAGTAAAGTCAAGCGATAAAGGCACATCTACGTCGTCAATGCCCATTCGGCAGGCACAAAGCCTAGCCCGAATGGGCTTTTCCTTGTATCTGCACCTTTCTCGCCTGACTTGAATTACTGCGTTACAAGAGGGCATTTCTCAATTTGAGGAGTGTCCTCTTTTTGTTTTCGGGTCGGATTTGGCTTGTAAAGAACATAAGCGGCAAACGTGCTCCCCTGCAAAGGTAATGCACAGCCTGCCGCTTTTTTTCGATTTCTGTTGTCTTTATCATGAAAGGAAGTGTTTGTCATTGTATCGAAAATTGTCAGAAAACCGTTTTCTGAAATCAAATGTGCTTTTGGTGAAGGCGCAGACCACCCCACACCGCAAATTCGTGTTGCGGTTTGGTTTTCCCGAAAGGCAGCCCCCCGACTATCCGTTGAAATAGTCAATAACGAATTCCTTGAATCTACTAAATATATACTGAAAAGAAACATATACTGCACGCATAGCAGGAATTAATTCATCACAATTGTTATTAAATGAAATATAGTTTGTTTCATTAATTGAACATATACATAATTCATCTATTGCAGAAATATTAAAATGAGTATAATGACATAATGATGGATATATAATATCTCTACTATTTTTATCATCATCAATTGTATCGATGTCATTAAGCATTTGTTTAACAATCTTCGTAGCTGAATAATCTTTTCCTATCTTTTTAGACAAATAATTAATAGCTTTATTTATAATGTCAATTTCTTCTTCTGTAAAACTTGTATTGCTTTCAGAATATTGCGGAACATTAAAATATGATATTTCTTCTGAAAAGTATTTATTTAGATTATTACAAAATCTATTATAATATAAAATGTCAGCATCACCCCAATTATTAATAATATCCCTATCTTGTAGCATATCTTTATACACTAGATACTTGTAGAACTTGCTTACTTCCATACTGGATTTATTACATTCGTTAATTAAATAGAATATTAATGAACATTCTTCGATAGCTGAACGAGCTAAAAGAATCATACCAACATTCTTACTATTTTGTTGTAAAAGTGCTATTTGTGATGATAATTCAGCCACATTTCCTAAATGTAACATAGAATATTTTATTTCTTCTTTATGACAATTATTAAATTGTTCACCATATTGCTTTATAAAGTCAAAAACATCAGAACACAACGAATCAATTTGTAAAGCAATGTCTTTTCTAATATTTAAAGATTGTTGTGCACGCTCTGCGATTATATTAACTAATTGATTTTCATTCATATTTTTCTAACTCCTCTTGAACAGCAGAAATAAACTGATAATCATCATAACATTTCTCACAAAAATTAGTTCTTGCGATTGAAGATTTATTATCAATATCTGTATATGTTTTGTCACAGTGCGCACATTTATACTCTTTATCAGAAGTGTTTGACAAGGAAATTATTGCATATAAGACACCGATAACACCAATTAATACTAATAATGCCACGACAGCGTATATCATATGTTCATACTTGCGAGATTTCTTTACTTGTTCTTTTTGAGTGTTGATTTTTTCTCTTACTTCGTTCAACTGTTCATCGTCATCGTCGAATTTTTGCACATAAGTAGTTATTTTCATCAAAGTTATATTACAATTGTCGCAATTAATAGCTTTTTGGGGATATTTTGTTTTGCACTGCGGACAAATTTTCTTAAAATTCTCCATACTATAACCTCCGAAACAAATGATATTAATAATTAAATTATACATAATAATGCACTTCTTGTCAATGTTGCAATTATTTCAAATCAAACATTTAACACATTATAATAAATTATATCAATGTTAAATATCCAATCGAAATATAAAAAGCACGCAGCTCATCGCTGCGTGCTTTTTATATATTCTATATGTTGCAGATCGCTCATGGAATGATGCATCCGCCCCATTCGACAACTGTGAATCCGTTCCTTTCAGCGGCTGCTTCAAGCTGCTGCGGAGCGATTGAGGTAAAGACATCGCAGGGGGTGATGCTCATATACACTCTGATGACAGTATCGGGACAGGGGGAGATGTCCAGTATTGCGTTATCTGTGTAGTCCTCAGCGTGGAAGCGGATAATGTTATAGGGGGAGCTTTCCAGATGCGGCAGCCAGAATTCCAGAAGATCAGCTGCTTCGCTGTCGGAAAGTCCGAGATAAGCGAGCTTTTCTTTCAGGAAGCTCTCGCTGTCTGTGCCCTTGATGCAGAAGCCCTTGTCAGTATCAAGAGTATAAGCCTTTCTGCCCTCCCAGAAAAGATAGGGATATTCATTACCGTCAGCTGTAATGAGCTTTCCGTCAGGATAAGCGGTGACATTCCATCCATCTCCGTATACAGGGTCGGTAAGTATGAGCGAGCCGTTGTAGTCGAGCTTTACCGATACCTCGGTAACATCCTCGGGATACAGGTAGATGACAGGCTTGTAGTCAACTCCTGGTTCAAGCTGAAAATCACTTATCGTGATGTTTACAGGAATAACGCGGTATTCGTATTCTCCCAGCATGTACATGGGAGCGTATTCTACTTCGATGTTGTCACCGATGCAGAAGTCGCCGTAATCTGTAGGATCACATACAACTGTATAAACATCGGGATAAGGCCATGCAAGACTGCATACAAAGCCTTCGTCTGTGATCTCGTTGATGGTAAGCGTCAGCGATCCACTCTCGCTATCTATCAGCGGAACGGGTTCAACAGTAATCTCACTGCTTGTAGTGCTCGATGAAGATATGATGGATACAGGGATAACAGTGAAGCTGTATTCGTCATTTTTGTACATCGGAGCAAACTCGACTTCAATAGTATCACCTGTGGAAAAGCTGTACTCGGAGGTGTCGCAGGCTATTTCGTATACAGCAGGGTAGGGGTGAGTAAGGCTGCAGATATACTTATCAGGTTGTACCTCGTTGATAATGAATTTCAGTGCGCCGCTTTCCATCTCGATCACAAGCTCATTTTCGGCGTCGATCTCCTTTATCTCAAAGGCCTGCATAAGAGTAACTCCGTCGCATATATGCTTTACTACTCTGTACGTGCCTGCTTCAAGAGGCTCTGCATAGGATGCGTCACGGAGAGAAACTGTGATGCTGTTTTCGGGATAGCTGCTGCTGATGGTATAGCCGAGAGAAACAAATGCCGCATTCTCCGCAAAACGTACATCGTTCCACTCTCCGTTATCGTCAAGGCGCTGAAGCATATAGTCACAGCCGAACATATATTCATGTTCGGTATTTGTTCCGACATATGTGAAGTTCAGCGTGAAAGCTTCCGTATCAGTGGTGATGTCGCCGTCGTGTGCTATCTCCATGATAACATCTGTATCTGTCAGCGGAATATACTCGGTCTCTGTGGTTTCCTGCGTTTCGGGGTCTTCGGCAGGAGGTTCGGCGTCTGTCAGCACAAACTCACAGAACAGGTCACGGGGTGTGGTGACACCTATTCCCACACGGTATCTTCCTGCTGTAAGCGGCTGGGCATAGGTGCTGTCTGACAGCGATACGGTCAGCGTGTTGTGAGGCGATTCGGGACTTACGATATGGGCAAGGAGGTAGAAGAATACATCCTCCGCAAAGGGGATATGCACCCATTCGCTGCTGTTTTCGTCAAAGCGTTCGAGGGAGTAGCTTGAACCATAGCTGTACTCTCCGCTGTCGCCGGTGTATGTGAGGCTCAGCATAATGCTGTCAGTGCCGAGAGAAACTGTATCTCCGCCGTCAACGGTCACGGTTACAGGTATCTCTGTAGCCACGGACTGTCCCTCCTCGAATATCTCGAATTCTGCTGAAATATCCTGTGTGGCGGAGGGTACTTCGCTGTATTCGGTGACCTCTCTTGTCACTCTGTATCTGCCAGCCGGGAGAGGCTCTTTGTACGCTGTGCTGTCAAGCGGTACGCTGAATACGAGAGAGGGCGCATCGGCGCTTATCGTATATGCCAGTGCATCAAAAGCCACATTGTCTGCAAAGGGCACGACCGTCCAGCTGCCTTCCCCGGTCTGTCTTTCAAGAACGAAGCGTTCGCTCGTGATATAGGAGCGGTCGCTGTCGGTGGAGCTATATCTGATATTTATGCTGCCTGTTCCTGCTATAACTGATGAAACTTCGGCTTCGGCAAGCACCGATGCGGTATCTTCCGCTTTGGGTGCAGCTGCTGCATTGCCGCCTGACGGTGTCACTTCTTTTGAAGCACATCCGCTCATTCCTAACGCCGATATAGCGCACAGTGTCGCAAGAAGTCTTTTAGTAATGCTTGTCATAGTATCATTCCTTTCGTAGTGCGTCAACATTTTCTGCATATAAAACGGAATATCCTGCCAAAAGGTTGCGCTTGTATGTCATGAGTAAATGATACCATAATTGTATCGTTTTTGCAAGTGAATCGATGCTATCTGTGTTTTTTCTCTGAAAAAATTTTTTTCGCCAAAAAAGCACTTGCAAATATCTGGGCAAAGTGGTAATATATAAGTAGCATTTAAACATAAAATGTTAAAATAATTTCATAAACGATTCAGGAGGACGAGAAAATGGCAGTAAATCTTACTAAGGGTCAGAAGGTGGATCTTACAAAGGGCAATCCCGGACTTACAAATCTTATGATAGGTCTTGGCTGGGATACCAATAAGTATGACGGCGGCTCTGCTTTCGACCTGGATACCTGTGTGTTCATGCTTGGCGAGGACGGCAAGGTGACAACTGAAAATGATTTCATCTTCTACGGAAATCTCCAGCATGCTTCGGGTGCTGTACAGCATATGGGCGACAATCTTACAGGCGAGGGCGACGGCGACGATGAGCAGATCAACATCGACCTTTCCAAGGTGCCTGCAAACATCACGAAGATGGACTTTACCGCTACGATATATGATGCGGATACAAGAAACCAGAACTTCGGTCAGGTGAGCAATGCATACATCCGTGTCGTTGACGCTTCCACAGGTACAGAGCTTATCCGTTACGACCTTGGCGAGGACTTTTCCATTGAAACCGCCATCGTTGTCGGCGAGATATATCGTCACAACGGCGAGTGGAAGTTCAATGCCATCGGCGGCGGCTTCTCGGGCGGACTTTCCGCACTGTGCCAGAATTACGGCATCAATGCCTGATAACTCTGATATAGCTTAGTAAATTGTATACAGGGCGGGGAATTTCGCCGTAAGGAATTTCCCGCTTTGTTTTTTGAGGTATAATATCAAATGTCATCAACCACTTCAACCCCTTCAACCACATCAACGTTTTCAGTTCAGGAAATGCTGCCGTACAAAGTCGGAGCGCTGCTGTATTCACCTGCAATAAATACAGCCGTTGCGGACAAGCTTGCGGCGGAAGCATACCCCTGCCTTACGTCCATGGCATTCTGTCTTGAGGATTCGATAATGGACTGCGCACTTTCGCAGGCAGAGGAGAGCCTTCTTTCGACGCTGACGGATATTGAAAAAAAGGTGCCGTCAGAAAAACGGCCGCTCATGTTCGTCCGTGTCAGGACTCCCAGCCATCTGAGGCATATGCATGAGCTTCTGGGAGAAAAGGAGGGGCTGCTTACAGGCTACATCCTGCCGAAGTTTGATTCATCAAACGGCGGAGATTACGCGGAGATAATAACCGATCTTAACAGAGGACGCAATGAAAAGCTGTATTTCATGCCGATAATCGAGAGCCGCCTTGCAGCGCAGGGACTCCATCGTCTTGAGGAGCTTCACAGGATACGCAGCCTTCTTTCAACTGTACAGCCGTACATTCTCAATGTACGTGTGGGAGGTACTGATTTCAGCAGCATTTTCGGTATGCGCCGTCCCGTAGACCGTACGATATACGATCTTGGAGTTATTCGTGATATACTTGTGGACATCAGCAGTGTATTCTCTGCGGATTACGTGGTGTCAGGACCTGTGTGGGAGTATTTTGACAGCGACGGTATGCGTGGAGCGTGGTCAGACGGTCTTGAAAACGAGCTTTGTGAGGACAGGCTCAACGGGTTTACGGGAAAGACCGCTATACACCC
>JAGAKC010000411.1 GCA_017848155.1 Oscillospiraceae bacterium
CAAGACAGTACTTTCCGTTAAGATAGATCGCACCGCTGTTCATTACTGCGTTGACGCCAAGTCTTTCCATCAGATCGGGATTGTCATTATAGGAAAGGTCGTATCTCCAGATGATGGGAGCATGTGCCGCTGTCAGCACGGGGTTTTCATAACGGTCATAGATGCCGTTGTATGCATCTGCTTTAGGGTTGGGACGGGAGATCAGCTCTTCCTGCTCCTTTACGAGCTTTGCGAGCTGCTGATCAAACTGTTCTTTAGTCAACATAGTTAATATGTTCCTTTCTGAAAATCTATATTCTTTATAAGTATATCACATTTTATAGTATATTTCAAGATTGACACGCTTAAAAAACAGGTGTATAATTGAAAAAAGCGAGCTTTGGGCTTGCTGTGTAAAAAAAGTTATGAAACATTACCTTGCAATGTGGTTGTGATCGTATTTGAATGGTGGAGAATTATGTATAAGCTTGTGATCTTCGATCTTGATGGTACATTACTGAATACGCTGGGCGATCTTGCGGCGGCAGGAAATCATGCGCTGGCTGAACTGGGATACCCCGTACCTGATGGGGACGCTTACAGGTATTTTGTCGGCAACGGTATCCCGATTCTTATTCACCGCATACAGCCCGAAGGACATACCGATGAAGAGCATGCACGCTGCTATCAAGTATTTACCGAGTATTATTCTGTGCATAAAACAGATCTCACTGTGCCGTATGACGGCATGAGAGAGCTGCTGCGGAAGCTTCGTGATAAGGGTGTGAGCTGCGTAGTGAATACAAATAAGGCGCATGAGTTCTCCTGCGAGCTTATAAAAGCCGCTTTCGGAGATACGATATGTGACATCATCGGTTTCGGTGTGGGCTTTCCTGCAAAGCCTGCACCCGATGCCGCTCTGGAGCTGTGCAGAAGGCATGGTGCGGAAAATGGCAGCGTGCTGTATGTGGGCGACAGCAATGTGGATATGCATACCGCAGCTGCGGCAGGTATCGACAGCTGTGCAGTGCTGTGGGGCTTCCGTGACCGGGAGGAGCTGCAGGAATGTTCTCCTGCATATATGGTAAGCTCTGCGGCGGAGCTTTTTGAAGTGATCGTGAACTGATATACTGATACCGCACCTTTGACAGGGTGCGGTATTGCTTTGGTAATAGTAAATGTGCTCAACAAAACAGGTTTGGTATTGTAGAAATAAACAAAAATGCTGCCCGATGTATAAAATTATTGTGAAATATGGTGACAAATCGTTTCGGATGTGCTAAAATATAGACATAAGGATTATGTATATCCTATCTGAATACGGGGGTGTAATTATGGCAAGAAAGATAATCACTATCACAAGACAATACGGAAGCGGCGGACGAGAGATCGGTCAGCGCCTTGCACAATCTCTGGGCATAGAGTTTTACGACAACAGGCTTCTGGAGATAGCTGCCAAGGATAGTGGAATACACAAGAATCATTTTGAAGAAAATGATGAAAAGCGTACAAACAGTTTCCTGTATCTGCTTTCTACCACTTACGGTCAGGGCGGTATCCCGTTCGATGATACCCTGTTTTTTGCGCAGCTCAACGCTATACAGAAGGTAGCCTCCGAGCATGCCTGCGTCATCATAGGCAGATGTGCTGACTATGCCCTGCGTGATTTTACAGGCGTTATCAACCTGTTTATCTCCGCACCTTTTGAGGACCGTGTAAAGCGTGCGATTGAAGTTTATGGCATAGACGAAAAGCACGCTGCGGATTACGTTAAGCGTATCGATAAGCAGCGCACGTCCTACTATAATTACTACACCGACAAGAGATGGGCTCAGCCTCAGAATTATCAGCTCTGCCTTGACAGCTCTGCACTCGGTATAGACGGCTCTGTAAAGCTCATCGAGGACTTCATAAAGTTCTACTATAAGGACTGATATACTATTATAATATATAAACGGAGGGGTGACCCTCCGTTTTTTGTGTCCTATGTGTCCGAAAAAAGTTCCAAAAAAAAGACCGTGCGAATAAGCACGGTCTTTTAAAAAACTGGCACCCCCTGTAGGAATCGAACCTACAACTGCCCCTTAGGAGGGGGCTGTTATATCCATTTAACTAAGGAGGCGGATAAACCAACTTAGATTATTATATCACTTCACAGCTTTTTTTTCAATAGGATTTTTAATAAATTGAATAAAAAATTTTCGAAATAAAGCGAAAAAAGGTATAAAGCAGATGCTTTGTGGCAGAATTTTAAGGGGAAAATCAAAAAAATTGAATTTCTTTGTGATTTAAGTAATTTGCCTAAACGCTTAGAAACGGCATCGTTGAGCCAAAAATGTGGCTAAAAAATGCGTTTTTGGAGCAATGTGCACAATTGTTATAAAATAAAAAGAAAGATTTATACAAATTGCACATTGACGAAAAGGGTTTAAAAATGGTATATTGTTATACAAGGGTAGCTATGTCCCGATGCATAGCTTAGCCTTAGCTAAGGTAAATTCATTCGCTGTCATTCAGGACAGCGGCAAAAAAATCTTAAGGAGGATTTTTTATCATGAAGATCACAAAGATTCTTTCCACAGTTGCAGCTGCTGCAGTTGCAACAACAGCTCTTGCTACTTCTGCAGGCGCTCTGCTCACAGTTGTTGAGTCCAATGGTACAACAGCTTCCGGTACAGGTTCCTGGCTCGTTCAGGTTTACAACACCGGTAACCCCGACGAGGGCAAGGATCCCACAGACTACGGCGTAGACTTCGCTTCCACAGCTTACATCGATGTAGTTGTCGAAGTTGCTGATGATTCCAAGGATTGGTTCGAGGGCTCCATCGGTGGTTCCATCATCACATCCTGCGGCGGCGACTCCACAAACGGCAGCCACAACTGGCCTAACAATGAGTTCTGGGGCGTTATCGACGAGGATCTCGGTATCGAGACACTCGCTGCTGACAAGCCTGTACAGGCTGAGAAGGTCGGCGACTACACATACAAGTTCCGTTGCACAATGACAGACGCTAACTGCTTCTTCGCAGATTCCACATACGTTCAGACAGGTATCCAGGAGTGGGGCGATCCCATGAACAACTTCACAGTTGTTTCCCTCACACTTCTCGACGCTTCTGAGAACGTTATCCTCTCCTTCGACGGTGCTGGTAACGCTACTGTAGGCGGCGGCGCTGCTGCTACAACTCCTGACGCTCCTGTTGCTGATACAGAGACACCCGCAGCTCCCACAACTCCTTCCAAGGATTCTCCTGACACAGGTGTTGAGGGCGTAGCAGCTGTTGCTGGTCTTGCTGTTGTAGCTGCCGGCGCAGTTGTACTCTCCAAGAAGAGAAAGTAATTTATAGCGAACGCTGTAAATAAACATATTCAGATTTTTTAAAAAAATTTTTAAAAAATTGAAACTTTTTTGAAATCTACCGTGACTACCGTGGTGTAAACCAAAAAATCAAAAAACTTTTTGAAACTTTTTTGATAGACAGGCTGACTACGGTAGTGAGCGGTGACTGACAACCGTTTATCACATCCGAGTGCCCG
>JAGAKC010000412.1 GCA_017848155.1 Oscillospiraceae bacterium
ACATACCACTCGGGTACATTGTTATCCTTGAACGCCTGATAAATAGTATCATCGAACAGCTTTTTTGCGTTTCCCTTACGGGTTATCTCCATTATCTTGAATGCAAGCCCCGGCTCAACGCCCTTGTGCATAAGGTATACCATGATATTGTCACGTGTTCCGATAACCTCGGAAATGGTACATGTTCCGTTCTTGATAAGATCCTGAGCATTTCCAAGCCATACATCGGTACCGTGTGACAGACCCGATATCTGTAGCAGGTCGGAGAAGTTCTTCGGCTGAGCGTCCTGAAGCATCTGCATAGCAAATGGCGTACCAAACTCAGGGATCCCGAGAGTTCCGCATTTTACACCCAGCTGGGATTCATCAGAAACTTTTAAGGGTGAAACCGACACGAACAGATCATAGATATCCCTGTCGGTCGTTGATACATCTGCGATCTTCATGCCTGTCATATCCTCAAGATGCTTGTACAGCGTAGGAACATCGTGTCCGAGCTCGTCAAGCTTCAGAATAGTATCATGCAGCGCATGGAAGTCGAAGTGAGTCGTTATCATGTCGCTTTCGGTCTTGTCCGCAGGATGCTGAACAGCTGTGAAGTCGTACACCTCAAACTCATTAGGTACTACTACCATTCCGCCCGGGTGCTGTGAGGTAGTTCTCTTTACACCCGTACAGCCGATAGAAAGACGCTCCATCTCGGCATTGTTATAGGTTATACCACGTTCCTCGCAGTACTTTTTAACGAAACCGAACGCGGTCTTTTCCTGAACAGCTGAAATAGTACCTGCCTTGAACACGTGATCCTTGCCGAAAAGCTCTTCTGTATAGCGGTGTACCTTGCCCTGGACCTCACCGGAGAAGTTAAGGTCGATATCAGGCGCCTTGTCGCCCTTGAAGCCAAGGAACGTTTCAAACGGGATGTCGTGACCATCACGGATAGTGTCGCTGCCGCAATTTGGACAGCTTTTCGGCGGCAGGTCAAATCCCGAGCCTACCGAGCCGTCTGTAACGAATTCGTTCCAGCGGCATTTCGGACAGCGGTAATGCGGTGCAAGAGGATTTACCTCCGAAATACCTGACATTATCGCAACGAAGGACGAGCCTACCGAGCCACGTGAGCCTACAAGGTAGCCGTTATCCTCCGAATATTTCACCAGCTTCTGTGCGATCATGTAAAGCACCGAGAAGCCGTATTTGATGATCGCATCAAGCTCCTTTTTCAGACGTGCAGAAACTATCTCGGGTATCTCGTCGTTATACCCGTACCAGTTCATGGCACGTGTCCAGCACAGGTCCTGAAGCTCCTGCTCCGCACCCTCGATAGACGGTGTATACGTGCCCTTGGGGATAGGTCTGATATCTGCGTCGATCATATCTGCGATCGCATTTGTGTTCGTGATGACCACCTCGTGAGCCTTTTCGGCACCGAGGTATTCAAACTCGGCAAGCATCTCGTCCGTTGTGCGGAAATAGAGCGGAGCCTGATTGTCTGCATCCTTGAAGCCAAGACCTGCCTGGAGTATGGTCCTGAATTTTGAGTCCTCTGCATTCTTAAAATGCACGTCACAGGTTGCCACAACAGGCTTTCCGAGCTTTTCACCCAGCCGTACTATCTTCCTGTTAAGCTCACGCAGTGCCTCATCATCTGCCGCCATTCCCTCACGCACAAGGAATGCATTGTTGCCTATAGGCTGTATCTCAAGATAGTCATAGGTCGTTGCTATCTCCTCAATAACGTTATCAGGCTTTCCGTCAAGGATAGCACGGAAAAGCTCACCCGCTTCGCAGGCACTGCCGATGATAAGACCATCTCTGTGCTTCTTAAGCTCGGACAGCGGGATCCTCGGCTTCTTGTAGAAATAATTAAGGTTAGACAGTGATACCAGCTTATACAGGTTTTTAAGTCCTGCCTTGTTCTTTACAAGGATTATCATGTGATATGTGGGGAGCTTCTTAACATCCACATCACCGAGTATCGAATTGAGGTCGCCCAGCTTTTCGAGTGTCCTTCCCTTGCCTGCGTCCGTGATAAGTCGCTGGAAGATAAGCGCCAGCATCTTTGCATCATCTATCGCACGGTGATGATTGAAGCTGCCAAGCTTGTACTCCTTTGCGACAACGTCCAGCTTATGCTTCTTAAGGTGAGGAAGTGCAGCTCTGCAAAGCGCAAGAGTATCTATCGCCCTTATCTCATAGTCTATGCCCTGACGCTCTGCCGCAAGTCGGATAAAGCCTGTATCAAAATCGGCGTTATGCGCCACCAGCACGCCTTTTCCTGCAAATGCAATAAAGCTTTCAAGTGCGCTCTTTTCATCGGGTGCATCCTTTACCATCTCGTCGGTTATACCTGTGATCTCAGTTATATTGTACGGAATAGGCTTTCCCGGATTGACAAAGGTCTGGAATTCCTCGACTATCTCCATATTGCGCAGCTTTACAGCGCCTATCTCGGTGATACGCTCGGTATCCTTGCTAAGACCAGTTGTTTCGATATCGAAAACAATTATATCATCATTTATGGAGTGATCGTTACAGCCCGACACGAGTGCACCGCTGTCATTTACAAAGTATGCCTCCATACCGTAGATGACCTTCATCTCACCGCCGTCCTTCTGTATCCTTTCGACGGTGTTCATCGCCTCGGGGTAAGCCTGCACATTGCCGTGGTCGGTTATCGCAACAGCCTTATGTCCCCATGCAAAAGCCTGCTTTACAAGGTCGCCGGCAGGGGTCAGCGCATCCATATCAGACATGTTTGTATGCATGTGCAGCTCAACACGCTTCTCCTCGGCTTTGTCCTGACGCTGCTTCAGCTTGACGTTGGCGATCGAATAAGGACGCACATTAAGACATTTTGCAAATGTATCGAACTCGAACTTACCTGACAGGATTATCGCCTTTCCTGCCTTTATGTTTCCCTTTATCACATCCGCATTTTCAGTGGGTGTGATTATCTTAAGTATCTGAGATGAGGTCTTGTCCGAGAAATATGCGGTGAAAATAAAGGTGTTTCCGTCACGGGAGGTCTTTTCATCTGTCTTGAATACCTCGCCCCACAGAGTTACCTCGTCACCCTCGTTGAACTCCTCTTTCATCTGCAAAGGCTCCTCTGAAATTCCCTTGCCGTAGAAAAGCGATGCCTTACTTTCAAAACTTTCAGAGGTAAACGGAAGAACTATCTCCTTTTCTTCCTTCAGCACAGAGGGACGGCGGCTGTTCGCGCCCCGTGACCCTATCTGTATCAAAAGCTGTATCGC
>JAGAKC010000413.1 GCA_017848155.1 Oscillospiraceae bacterium
CGGGGCATCTGCGATATCTGATATGCCTTGGGCAGATCGGGGTAAAAATAGTTCTTTCTGTCCCACTTTGTAAAGCGGCTGATATCGCAGTTCATCACATAACCTGCTTTTATAATGTACTCGACAGCGCGGCGATTAAGCACAGGGAGCGTTCCGGGAAGTCCGCTGCATACAGGGCAGCAGCGTGTATTAGGCTCACCGCCGAACTCTGCGGAACAGCTGCAGAACACCTTTGACTTTGTAAGCAGCTCCGCGTGTATTTCAAGGCCCATTGTAGGATAATATCTCATAGCAGCACCTCCTTAAAGTCTTGGCAGGACGGGCGTAAAATCACGCTCAAATGCGTCTGCAAGCTGCAGTATCGTAGGCTCGTCAAAGCGCTTTCCGACAAACGACATACCTATAGGCATTCCTGCCTTGTCATAGCCGCAGGAGGTGCTTATTGCAGGAAGTCCTGCGATATTTACTGTGACTGTGCAGATATCGGCAAGGTACATCTTCACAGGGTCGTTATCCTGTGCGCCTATCTTATAAGCTACAGTCGGTGCTGTCGGTGTGAGAATTACATCTGCAGTACTGTAAAGCTCGTTGTATTCCTTGATTATATCCTGCTTTAATGCGAGCGCTTTTTTGTAATATGCGTCGTAATAGCCGCTGGAAAGAGCATAGTTTCCGAGAAGTATACGGCGCTTTACCTCCTCGCCGAAGCCCTTGGTACGGCTGTCTCGGATAAGCTCTTCAAAGGTCGCACCCTCTCCCCTGTATCCGTATTTGATGCCGTCAAAGCGTGAGAGATTTGAAGCCGCTTCGGCACAGGCAATGAGATAATACGCAGGAATCGCGTATTTCAGCGACGGCATGGAACATTCAACAAGCTTTGCGCCCTTCGCTTCGAGCGATTTTGCCGCTTCCAGTACAGCCTCGCGCACCTCGTTGTCTATCTCGTCTGCAAAGAACTCCTTTGGCATAGCTATTTTCATGCCGTTTATAGGCTGACCGAGCCTTTCAGTGAAATCGGGTACTGTTACTCTTGCGCTGGTTGCATCATGCTCGTCATGAGAGCAGAGCGTGTTCAGCAGTATTGCGCAGTCCTCCGCGCTGTTTGCTATAGGTCCTATCTGATCAAGCGAGCTTGCAAATGCAACAAGTCCGTAACGCGATACTCTGCCGTATGTTGGCTTTATTCCCGTTACTCCGCAGAAAGCCGCAGGCTGTCTTATTGAACCGCCTGTATCCGAGCCTAATGCGCACGGTGCGAGCGAAGCTGCAACAGCGGCTGCACTGCCGCCCGAGGAGCCGCCCGGTACACGCTCAAGGTCATAGGGATTACGAGTTTTTGCAAATGCCGAAGTCTGGTTTGAGCCGCCCATGGCGAACTCGTCCATACTGGTCTTTCCAAGCAGCATATAACCCTCACGCTTCAGATTTTCTATAACCGTTGCGTCATACGGCGGAACGAAATTCTCCAGCATTCTGCTTGAACAGGTGGTCTTAACGCCGTCTGTGCAGATGTTATCCTTGACGGCTATCGGTATTCCTGTAAGCGCTGTCCCTTTGCCGCTGTCTATAAGTTTCTGCGCCTCAGCAGCCATTTCGAGCGCCTTTTCCTTTGTAACAGTGATGTAGGACTGAAGCTTTCCATCAAAAGCCTCAATGCGGCTGAAATACTCGCTGCAAAGCTCTGTAGCGCTTATATGCTTTGTGTCAAGCGCTTTTCTGAGGTCGCGTATTCTTGCTCTTCTGATATCCATACCGCGCCTCCTTAATCCACTACCTTAGGAACAACATAACAGTCATCCACGCTTTTTGCGTTCTGCATGAGCTTTTCGGGAGAAAGCGAGGGCTTCGCGATATCCTCGCGCACTTCTCCGAAAGAAATGCTGTTGTTGTCCCTGGTGTCATCGTAGCTGAGATCAAACTCCTTTATCCCGTCCATGAGCGAGATAATGTCTGTCATCTCTGATGCGACTTTTTCAAGAGCCTCATCGTCATAATTGAGCTTGCTCAGCTCGCACAAATGTTGTATTGTTTTTAGTTCCATAATAACTCCTCGCATTATATACTGTATCAATCGACTATCACTCCCACTCTATCGTTGAGGGCGGTTTGCTCGTGATATCATAAACGATCCTATTTATGCCACCAACTTCGTTAACTATACGCACGGATACCTTTTCCAGCACATCATAGGGAATGCGGGCAAAATCGGCCGTCATAAAATCCGAGGTGGTAACTCCTCTCAATGCAAGAGTGTGATCATAAGATCTGCCGTCGCCCATTACTCCGACGGAACGCATATCCGTAAGTACGGCAAAATACTGATTTATGCTGCGGCTAAGCCCTGCGTTCACTATTTCTTCGCGGAATATAGCGTCAGCCTCTTGAAGTATTCTGACCTTTTCGGCAGTGATGTTTCCTATTATCCTTACAGCCAGTCCGGGACCCGGGAAAGGCTGTCGCCACACCAGCTCCTCCGCAAGACCCAGAGTAAGTCCCAGCTTGCGTACCTCGTCCTTAAACAGCAGACGCAGAGGCTCAATTATTTCCTTGAAATCAACAAAATCGGGCAATCCGCCGACATTGTGGTGGCTTTTTATCACAGCGGCATCTCCAGCGCCGGATTCGATAACGTCGGGATAGATAGTGCCCTGAACGAGATAATCTATCCTGCCGAGCTTTTGGGCTTCCGTCTCAAAGACCCGTATAAATTCCATTCCGATTATCTTGCGCTTTTTTTCGGGATCCGATATTCCTGCGAGTGCTTTCATAAACCGTTCGGCAGCATTGATGCGTATAAAGTTCACCCCTGAATCCGCAAAAGCATTCTCGACTTCATCTCCCTCGTTCTTGCGCATAAGGCCATGATCCACGAAAATACAAGTAAGCTGCTCTCCCACTGCCTTTGCAAGCAGCTTGCAGGCAACAGAACTGTCTACTCCGCCCGATAATGCCAGTAAGACTCTGCCGTCTCCAACCTTTTCTCTGATCTCCTTTACGGCGGATTCGGCGTAACTTTCCATTGTCCAGTCGGCATGGCAACCGCAGATACTGCGAAGAAAGTTTTTCAGCAGCTCGCTGCCCTGAACTGTGTGATTTACCTCGGGATGAAACTGAACACCGTACAAATGCCGCTCCCTGTCTTCTATCGCTGCATAGCGGCATTTCGCAGTATGAGCAATAGCATTGAAGCCCTCCGGAAGTCTTTTTATATAGTCATTGTGGCTCATCCATGCAATAGTAGTGTCACTCATTCCTCTGAAAAGGACGGAATGAGTATCGATATGCGTTACAGTCTTACCGAATTCTGCAAGAGAACTGTCTTTGGCAGCTGCTATTTCACCGCCAAGCACATGAGCCATCAGCTGCGCTCCATAGCAGATTCCGAGTATAGGGATACCAAGTGAAAAGATCTCTTTATCTATTTTGGGAGAGTTCTTCAGATATACGCTGTCAGGTCCGCCTGTAAAGATGATCCCCTTAGGCTTTCTGGCGACGATTTCCGCTACGGAAGTGCGGTAGGAAATGACCTCGCAATAAATATGCTGCTCTCTGATACGGCGTGCAATAAGCTGATTATATTGTCCGCCGAAATCAACAACAAGTATAAGCTCATGCTTGTTTGAAAACGTTTGTGACATAATAAAGCTCCCTTTCTGTTTTTCATACGCCAATACGCAGGCCTTACACTGTGTTAGGTCTGCGTATTTATATGCTGATATATCACACCGTGCGGCGACACAATGGCATAAAGCGAATCAGTAAAGATTTGGAGGCGCATCGCCGCACGGGAGAAAACAATATCTTATGCGTTGTCCTGCAGAGCATCATAGCCCTCCTCGGAAGTTCTGATCTTTACCACATTCTCCACATTATAAACAAATATCTTTCCGTCTCCGATATTGCCTGTATAGAGTGCATTCTTTGCAGCGTCAACAACTTCACTTACAGGTATCTTGCACACGACCACCTCGATCTTGACCTTGGGCAACAACCGAGGAGTTACCTTTACTCCACGGTAATATTCGGCAGAGCCCTTCTGCATACCGCAGCCCATAGTATTAGTAACTGTCATTCCTGTTATTCCGATATCATACAGTGCATTCTTTAACGGCTCAAACCGTTCCATGCCGGTGATGATATCCACCTTTGTCATTTTTACGCCGGCAGTATGAACATTACCCGAGAGAGCGCCGTCAGTGTTGTTGTACTCAACAGGAACAGCCTTCTCAATAGGGACGGCTGGAATGACGTTCGCAACCTCGCGCTCCTTGCCCGAGCTTGTTGTTTCGATATGAGTAGAGGGGATAAAGTCAGCGTAGGAAGAAGCAAGACCGTGCTCTGTAAGGTCAAGGCCGACAACCTCCTCATGACGGGATACTCTCAGACCGACCGTTTTCTTAATAACAAGGAACACCAGTGTCATCGTAACAGCCGTCCAGGCTGCAACAGTGAGAACTCCCAACAGCTGCTTGCCGAAAAGCTCAAAGCCGCCGCCGTAAAACAGACCGGTCAGTCCGCTCTCGGGAGCTGTGGACGTAGCGAAAAGTCCTACAGCGAGTGTGCCCCATATACCGTTCAGAAAATGGACTGCGACCGCACCGACAGGATCATCAACTTTGAGCACATTGTCAAGTAACCATACGCCAAAAATGACCAGCAGTCCAGATACTATGCCTACGATAGCTGCACCGGCAGCATCCATGACATCACAGCCTGCTGTTATACCTACAAGACCTGCAAGTGATGCATTCAGGCACATGGAAACATCGGGCTTGCCATATTTCAGCCATGTGAAGATCATGCACACTACTGTTGCGACAGCGGGAGCAATGGTTGTCGTCAGGAAAATAGAACCGAGCTGAGGTCCTGTTGTGGCAGCGGCACCGTTGAAGCCGTACCAGCCAAACCAGAGGATAAAACAGCCGAGAGCGCCTAAGGTGAGTGAATGTCCCGGAATAGCCACCGGCTTTTTGTCCTTTGTGAATTTGCCAATTCTCGGGCCTACTATAGCAGCACCAATAAGAGCTGTAACACCGCCTACAAGATGGATTGCGCAGGAACCTGCGAAATCATGGAAGCCCATCTGAGCCAGCCATCCGCTGCCCCAAATCCAATGTGCCTCAACGGGATAGACAACAAGACTGATTATAGCTGAATAAATGCAGTAGGAAAGGAACTTTGTCCTTTCTGCCATTGCACCGGAAACGATAGTAGCTGCTGTTGCACAGAATACCAGATTGAATACGAAGTTCGGCCAATCAAACGCTCCGTAATCTGTAAACAGATCGAATGTCGGAATGCCTATAAAGCCGCCGATATCCTCTCCGAACATCAGCCCGAAGCCAAGCACAGCAAAAACCACTGTACCGATGCAGAAATCCATCAGGTTTTTCATGATAATATTGCCTGCATTCTTGGCTCTGGTGAAGCCTGTTTCCACCATTGCAAAGCCCGCCTGCATGAAGAAAACGAGCGCTGCACCGATAAGGAACCATATACCGAATACTTCGGCGTTGACCTGTTCCGTTACCTGCATCATAAGGCCTGTCATAATCATACACCCTTTCTTTGTTCAGGGGTAGTCCGCAGCACCGGCAGCAATGCTGCGGCAATGCCTCTGTTTGTTTTATCTATGTATCTTTTGTTCAAATTTATTTTTCTGCGGCGCTTTTGTTATTTCTATAGGATATTTTCCGCTGAAGCAGCCGTTGCATATTCCAAGTCTGCAGTCTTCGGCAATTTCAGAGGTGGCCTCTATGGAGAGGTATGCCAGCGAGTCTGCACCGATAACTCGTGCTATATCCTCTGTGTTATCATAACGGCAAGCGATAAGATCGTCTTCGCTGTCGATATCTGTGCCGAAATAACAGGAGTGTCTGAACGGGGGAGAGGATACTCTCATGTGCACCTCTTTCGCACCGGCTTCCCGTAACAGCTGTACAATGCGAGCGCAGGTAGTACCTCTGACTATAGAGTCATCCACGAGTACGACTCGCTTGCCATTTACAGTTTCCTTTATGACGCTCAGCTTTATATTTACTGCGTCTTCACGACTGTGCTGTTCGGGTAGGATAAAGCTTCTGCCGATGTATTTATTCTTAACAAAACCGATGCCATAGGGTATGCCGCTTTCTTTGGCATAGCCCATTGCCGCGTCCAGGCCTGAATCGGGAACCCCGATAACCACATCTGCCGCAGCTGCGCTGTCCTTTGCGAGATATTGTCCTGCCCGTAGCCTTGCGTGATGTACCGATGCTCCGTCAATTACTGAGTCGGGACGGGCAAAGTAGATATATTCGAACACACACAGACTACCCTTGCCACAGGTGTTCGTGCGGATGCTCCTTATGCCGCTTTTGTCTATGACTGCGATCTCACCAGGCATGATATCACGGACAAGTTCTCCTCCTGCCGCCTTAATAGCAGCGGATTCCGAGGCAATGATATACGCACCGTCATTGCGTTTACCCATAACAAGCGGGCGGAATCCATTAGGGTCTCGGAAAGCTATCAGCTTTGTGGCGGTCATAAGCACACAAGAATATGCGCCTTTCAGCTTGCTCATTATCTTGCTTACAGCTTCCTCAGTGGAGGACGATTTCAAGCGCTCGGATACTATCTCATAGGCTATCGCTTCGGTATCGGAGGTGCTATGGAAGATGGCTCCCGAAAGTTCAAAACCTCTGCGGAGCTCCTCGGCATTCACGAGGTTTCCGTTATGTGCAAGTGCCAGATTTCCTTTGATGTGACGTATTGTAAGAGGCTGTATATTGTTCAGACCTCCACCGCCCGTTGTAGAATATCTGACGTGTCCCACGGCAATATTACCCTCGCCCAGCGACTTTATCGTATTCTCGTCAAAGACTTCAGATACCAGACCCTCACCCTTTTTTGAGGAAAAAACACCGTCGTCGCAGACTGCGATACCGCATGCCTCCTGACCTCTGTGCTGAAGCGCATAGAGCCCCAGATATACTGTTCCCGCTACATTTGCTGTTCTGTCGGAATAAATGCCGAACACGCCACACTCTTCGTGTATGTTATTTGTCATCGCTGTTCATCTGTATGCTATGCATCATCTTACACCGAACAGCAGCTCTCCGTAGGAGGGATACGGCCAGTACTCTGCGGCTGTAAGCATCTCGGCGCTGTCTACGGCAGCTCTCAGTTCATCCATAGCGGCAAGTACCTCGTCCTTATAAAATGCTGCCAGCACCGTAATATCAAAGATGCGCTTAGTCTCCTCCAGCTTTGCCTCCAGCGTTTTAAGTGCGCTGAACGCCTTGCCTGAAAGAGCCGACAGCTCCTTTGCCGTCTCTGCCTCATAGCTTAAGTCCACATCCGGGCCGATCGCCTGCTTTGCACCCGCAGAAGCGGAAAGAGAAGCTATGTACTCGCTGATTGCAGGAAGAATATCCTTGCGAGCCATATCCACCATAGTCAGAGCCTCGATATTTACTACCTTGCAGTAGTTCTCAAGATTGATCTCATAGCGAGATCGGATCTCCACCTCGGTGAATACCTTATGAGAGGTGAACAGCTTGATATTCTTATCATGGATGAAATAAGGAAGCGCATCGGGAGTGGTCTTGAGATTGAGCAGACCTCTCTTCTCGGCCTCGGCTACCCACGAATCATCATATCCGTTTCCGTTGAAGATAACATGCTGGTGCTCAACGATAACTCTCTTTACAAGATCGTGCAGAGCGGTATCGAAATCTGCTGCATTTTCAAGCTCATCGGCAAACTGCTTAAGCTCTTCAGCTACTGCGGTGTTAAGTACGGTGTTGCAGCCCGAGATCGAGTTTGCGGAGCCCAGCATTCTGAACTCGAACTTATTACCTGTGAACGCAAAGGGAGAAGTACGGTTTCTGTCTGTGCTGTCCTTAGGGAATTTAGGCAGCACATGAACACCTACCCTCAAAAGTTCCTTTTCCTTTGCACCGTAAGGAGTGTCGGTCTCTATAGCCTGAAGCACCTCAGAAAGCTCCGAGCCGATAAACATCGACACGATGGCAGGAGGAGCCTCGTTTGCTCCGAGTCTGTGGTCGTTTCCCGCAGAAGCTACGGAAATTCTAAGCAGATCCTGATAATCGTCAACTGCCTTAATAACTGCACACAGGAACAGCAGGAACTGCGCATTCTCATAGGGGGTTTCGCCCGGTTCGAG
>JAGAKC010000414.1 GCA_017848155.1 Oscillospiraceae bacterium
CGAGCCACCTCACGGTTGAACTTCTCCCTGTTTGCGGTAGCCTCCCGCACATCGCTGTGCATGGTGTTTATCCTCTGCTCCAGCTCATTTATCTCTGCCACCGAACGCTCGATATCCTCATCGTTTTCGGTAAGGCTCTCTGTCTGCTGCTGCACGGTGAGCCTGATACGCTCTATCTTAAGACGTATCTCCTTATCGCCCTCGTCCAGCTTTTCCATAGCTTCTTTATAGCCGCCGCTGTTTTCAAACAGCATCCTGCGGTTGTTTTCAAGGTTTCTTATCTCAACACGGAATGCATCGATATCCTTTGTGCCTGTCAGCACATCGATGTTTATCTGCGAAAGCTCGTCGGACAGCGCCTTTATCTGCGCAGTTGCCGATTCACGCTCGCTGCCCTGGTCGGACAGCTGCTTTTCCTGCTCCGCTATCTCCGCATCCGTCTTTTCGAGCGCCTTTGTGTTTTCTTCAAGTATTCCACGCTGCTGGGATATCTGCGCATCGAAGCGCTCCACGGTAAGCTTTGCCGTTTCTCCCTGCTGTGACAGCTGCGATATAAGGCTGTCCAGACGGGACATCTCGGCATTTGCACGTATCTCCCTGTTGTCCAGCTCCTTAAGCTCGTCCTGCATGCCCTCCATCTCCATGGTGAACTTTGCAGTTTCAGCCTGATACTGATGGAATTCCTCGTTCTTTTCATTCTGCACCTGACGGAGCTTTGAAATGTCACTGTACAGCTGGTCTATCTCCTGCTTACGGGAGATGATGCCGCTGCCGCTGACCTTTGAGCCGCCCGTGAAGGAGCCGCCTGCATTTACGACCTGACCGTCAAGCGTAACTATCCTGAACTTATTTCCATATTTCTTTCCGATAAATGCCGCAGTGTCGATATCGTCCACCACAGCAGTCGTGCCGAGAAGATTGCGCACTATCTCGGTGTACTCCTCATCACACTGTACAAGGTCGCTTGCGATGCCCTCAAAGCCGTCCTCCATCTCAAGGCGCGGCTCGTTCAGCGAGCGTCCCTTGATACTCGTCAGCGGAAGCATCGTCGCACGTCCGGCATTTGTTTCTTTTAAGAATCTGATACAGCGCTTCGCAGTTTCCTCGTTGTCAACGATTATGTGCTGCATAACGGACTGAAGCACCGTTTCAACTGCCGTCACATATCGTTCCTCGACACTTATGATGTCCGCAACGATACCGTGTATACCGCCTATCTGACCCGACTTCGACGCTCTCAGTATGTCCTTTACGCTGCGGAAGTAGCCCTCCATGCTGTTTTCCACGTCACGGAGCACATTGTACCTCTGCTGCTTTGTGAAAAGCTCGCCGTTTACCTCGTCAAGGGCAGCTTTCGCCTCGTTCATACGGCGGCGCTTGCCCTCGCTGAGCCGCTCGTAGCCCGCAAGCCTGTTCTTCATCGTATCACGGCCTGCTGCTATCTCGGACAGCTCCCTGCTGACCTCCGCCTTTGCGTCGTTGTATTCCTTAAGCTTTGTTTCCCCGTCGGAAAGTCCCTCAAGGAAGACGCGCTTCTGCTCCTCGGCTTCGGCCGCAGCACGCTCTGCCTGTGCCGCCTTTATGCTTGCCTCGCTCCTGTCACGGTAGAGCTGTGCAAGCCTTGCTTCAAGGTCGGAATACGCCTTGTCAGCCTCGGCGCTCATGTCCGCTATCTCGGACAGCTTGCGCTGCACCTCGTCACGGCGCTGACCGAAGCTCTCTATCTCCTGCTGCTTTGCGGCTATCCTGCCCTCCACAGCCTTTATCTCATCATCAAATCCACGGCTGCTCTTTTCCGCATCCTTAAGCTGCTCCTGAAGCTCTGTGCGGCGCTGCTCGTTGTGCTGCAGGTCATTCTCCAGCACCTTTATCTCCGCAGTCATCTCTGCTATCTCGTCGTTTACCGACTGACGGCTGCGCCTGAATCGGTCAAGCTCCGCCTGTACCTTCATCTTTGTGTCGGAGCATTCCTCTATGCTGTCCTCCAGCCGTCTGATATCACGGTCGTAGTGCTCGCACTCCGCACGATTCAGCAGCAGGTCATCATCCAGCTTTTTCAGCCCGTCACGCTGCTGCGACAGCCTTGCCGTGC
>JAGAKC010000415.1 GCA_017848155.1 Oscillospiraceae bacterium
AATATCATCATATCATATCCGGTTGGCATTGTCAATCGGTTTTTCGTTTTTTATACACAAAAAAATCGCCCATCTTACCGATGGGCGATTTTCTTTTTTGTTCAATATTCTCCTCTGTTCCGATTAACTTTTTCTTTATTTGTTCTAATTTTTCTTCTTGGCTTCGGTATTTATCTCCATCTAGTACGAAGAGTGTATTAATTACATCTGAGCCTGAGAGTATTTTGGCAGAGGCTAATGTGAAAGCATTTTCTACTGCTCCATACTTAATTACTTCAACCTTTGAACTCATATTGTGGATTCGTAATACTTTTTTTACTACAGATTTTGCAAATTCATCTTCGACATATACTGTTATTGGCCGAGTCAGACGACCAGTAAGACTATAAAAGAAATCACTACTGATTTTGTCATACACAATCGATTGTGTATCTCCTGTGGGCTTGTACACACAATCTATATATTGTATTTTAACATATTGAGTCAATTCAAGCATTTCTATCGCATGGGTAGTAAATACAATTTGGAGATTATGCTCCTTTGCAATTTTGCTTAGTCTTTCTACAAGTCGATTTAAAGAAGACGTGTGAAGAAGTAAATCTATCTCATCTATTAAAATTAAAGAGTACGGCTCAGCATTCAAGACACACTCAAGTATTTTTATAGTGCGTTGTTCTCCAGTTCCCATACTCAAAGAAGAATACTTTAGTCCAGACCGCAATTTAACACCGGTTAAGTGTTTGCGTTGGAAGGTATTATCCATTAGTATTTCATATTCTTTGTTGAGAATATATGCCGATTCCTCAATAATACGTTTTGAAGTTTTATCATTTTTTGCCGCTGACGTATAGCTGATCCTTGTTTGAGAGATTTTTCGTTCGATTTCAGGGAGACAAGTATCTATTCCTATATAATAAACATTTCGTTTAGGTCTGTCTCCATATCTTGGCGCCCATCGATCGAAGGCTTTTTCATATTTCCTTGAATAAGAAATCGTGGATGAACTTTTCTTATCTTTGCGTTCATTGACAATATGAAATTCGCTGCCCTTCCATAAAGCATCGGTGTTTGGAACAAAAAAGTCAGAAAAGCGATGGTTTTCCCCATGTCCGTTTACAGGGGGCTGATATGCACACGCAAGAGCGTGAATGACGGTAGTTTTTCCCGATCCGTTAACTCCCATTATTGCAGTTAAGGTATTGGAAAAATTGATTGATGTTTCCTTTAAACCTTTTAATTCTTTAAAATAAACAGATTTCAAAACATAACTTTCCATATGTGCTTTCTTTACTCCTAAACAAAATATTGTATCGTCTTAATCCACGGGATAGCTAAAAGCACTTATATAGAAGGGGTTTATTATTCAGTGCTTCTCTATGATAACCTATCACCAACCATTATTATATAGCAAGTTGTGTCATTTTTCAACATATTTCTGAATTTACGTATTAATTATAAGCTTATTTTTCATGTCAATATATGTGATATTTCGAAAAACCGTGCATTAGCAATAGGCTTCGAAATAACGATTTTGCTGTTTTATATTAATACAGTTATCGACCACATAATATTTCTTATACACTTGACAGATATAAAAAAAAGAGTTATAATAATTTCGGAAAATCTTGTGCACGCAACAAATTTCGAAACGAGGTGCAATATGAAACTTATCGAACGCCAGAACTATCTGAATAAGTTGATTGACCGAATGGAAAACGGCTCTATTAAGGTCATTACAGGTATAAGACGGTGCGGAAAAAGCTATCTGCTCTTCAATATATTCTACAACCATCTGCTGTCTGTTGGCGTAAAGGAAGAGAATATCATCTCTCTTGCACTGGATGATGATGCAAACAGAGAATACCGTGATCCAGATAAGCTCTCGGAATATCTACGGTCAAAAATAACGAACAGAACCGAAATGTTCTATATCTTGCTCGATGAAGTGCAGTTTGCTATTTCGGAAGAGGAGCTGAAAAGTAATGAGCCTATCCGCCTTTACGGAATCCTCAACGGTTTATTAAGATATAATAATGTGGATATCTATGTAACAGGAAGTAATTCCAGATTTCTGTCCTCGGATGTTATGACCGAATTTCGTGGCAGAGGTGATGAAGTCAGGGTATATCCGCTGTCATTTTCGGAGTTTCACTCGGCGTATGGCGGGGATAAATACGATGCTTTTACAGAATATTCAACCTACGGTGGTCTGCCTATGGTGTTAGCCAGGAAGAGCGATTCTGATAAGTCAAAGTATCTGACAGACCTGCTTACTAACCTGTATATTAAGGACGTAATCGAACGAAACAGGCTACACGGCGATGTGGTCATGGAAACACTAGTGGAGATATTGGCGTCAGATATCGGCTCGCTCACAAATCCCACAAAGCTTGCTAACACCTTCGGCTCAAATGGAATCAAGACAAATGACAATACACTGTCAACTTATATCGGGCATCTCATTGACGCATTTATGGTCTCCAAGGCGACAAGGTACGATGTGAAAGGTAAGAAGTATATCAACAGCCCGCACAAGTATTATTTCACCGATGTGGGACTACGCAATGCAAAGCTGAATTTCCGACAGATGGAGCCTTCACATATCATGGAGAACATAATCTACAATGAACTTCTGGTGCGTGGCTACAATGTTGATGTTGGAGTTGTTGATTATTACGGCAAAAACAGCGCAGGCAAGCGCACTCTGATACACTCTGAGGTTGATTTCATCTGTAATCTGGGTGGCAATCGCTATTATATCCAGTCTGCTTTTTCGATTCCCGATGAAGAGAAGATGAAGCAGGAGCAAGCTTCGCTCGACCATATCGATGATTCTTTCAAAAAGATCATCGTTGTAAACGATCGCACCAAGCCGTGGAAGAATGAAAAAGGCTATCTAATCATAAATATTATGGATTTTCTGCTTGACAGCAACAGCCTTGATAAATAGGGATGTTGAGCTTATACAGTGCTGAATGGCAATAAAAAACCGCTCTCGTAGTATTACGAAAGCGGTTTCCCTATTTCAGGGTATTTTTGGTGGAGCCGAGGGGAATCGAACCCCTGTCCGAAAACCCGTCCTCACGACTTTCTCCGAGTGCAGTTTATCTTTTGAGATTCCCTTCCCGCAGCGCCGACAAACAGGCTATACGAGTCGGTATCCTTTCATACACTTCAAGCTACAAGGCTACTTACAGGAAGCGTTCACCACTAGTCGACGCCGTTTCAAGCTCGTGGTCCTTCAAGAAACGACGGCAGTGCGCTTAGGCAGCTGCTAAAACGAGATTGTCGTCTGCGTTTAAATTTAGGTTGCGACTATTAAAGTGTTTTCGCCCACACTACTCGCTTATCGTGCCTCAGAATCCCCGTCGAAGCCTTTACGGCCCCATATTAACAGAATCTTCTACAATTTAATTATAGCATAACTGTGTCCTCTTGTCAAGCGTGCTGTATGTATAATGTTGTTGATGAAAATCGAAATTTAGCTTAAAAGCAGCTATAATAAAATGTATTAAAATAATTTTTTCCTGTAACATTTTGGGGCGTGAGATTGTCTTTTTTATGAAGCGCTTTATGAAAGCTGGAAAGAGCTGTTTCCGTGGCAAGAGGAGGTGATGTTGATGAGCGAGCAAGAGCTTAACGAGTATATCTGCCTGTACAGAAATACCGTGTACAGGCCTGCTTGATTTTAACAGTAGCTTTGGTAAAGTCATTACTGCGGAGGACCAGAATACGGCAAACGCTCTGGTATCTAATATGAAGGATATCAGCTGGCGTGTATCGGATGAAGATTACATTATTATTCCTAATGGAGTTACAGGTACAGAACGCAGCTTTATCGCATCATTTGAGATCGCACGTGCAGATGGAGAGCCTGTGTCGGAGCACCTGATGTACCGACCGACACAAAAGGAACTGTTTTCCACATACAGCTGCAATGCGGCTTTGGCAGAGGATGAAATGGAATCTTACGGCAGTGGTGTGGATAAGCTGAGCTTCACACTGAATGAAAACGGCAATATAGATGTGGTCATAGGTATGACCTGTTCCGCAGATATTGTCGGCAGAAGGATAAGTATGAATTTCGCTGATCTTTATGAGATGGACAGACTGTCTGATTTCTTGAATAAAAAAGATATTAATACAACATTCTGTGAAGCAGGTACTTCTGTCGATCATAGTGCTCTGAAAGATGCAACTGTATATGATGCGGAGTTTTTTTCGCAAAACGGTACTGTTCCTGCTGATATAGACACAGGTGATATAGTTCTTCATGAGCTTGACTGGCAGATGGAGTTTGTTTACGAGCCGTCAGCTGCGGCAGTGCGGAAGCTGACCGCAGCCGATGTCAGTGAGAGCTTTACCGAAATGCTACAGGTGGATCGTGACGAATACATCTATATTCCGTGCAGCATGGAGAAGATAGAGCTTAACAGCGTCAATGCTGTCCTTTCCTACAGAACTGAGAGAGCAGTGGATGACAGGTACAATGATATCACCTATTCGCAGAAGCTTGATGTGTTCCTCGTTACACGAAACGGTGAGCATATTGCGACTGATTTTGCTTTTGGGTGTGTTGAGGAACAGAGTGACGGTACTGTGTCAAGCTCTGTTACATTAAGAATGACAGATGACAGCGGAAGCTCTCTGGCTGTCGATCTCTCGGATATAGCTGCGATCTCCGTGAACGGTACGGTATACGCACTTTCATAATGGTTACTGCCCTGTTTTTA
>JAGAKC010000416.1 GCA_017848155.1 Oscillospiraceae bacterium
CAGGCACAACAGGATAATCGGCGACATGCTGAAAACAGGGGATATGGCGGTGCTTGTGGTGCCGATAGACAGTGCTGCGCCAAAGGGCAGGCTTATACTTCCCCAGCAGCAGACTATACGTGATATCCTAGATGCAGGTGCATGTGCGACCGTAGTACGTGATACGGAGCTTTCCGATGCGCTAGCCGCATTTTCAAAGCCGCCTGCAATGGTAATAACCGACAGTCAGGCTTTTGGACAGGTATCAAAGCTGGTGCCGAGGGATGTACCGCTGACCTCGTTTTCGATACTGATGGCAAGGTACAAGGGCTTCCTTGAAGAGGCTGTCAGGGGTGCGGCTGTAATAGGTGAGCTTCATGACGGAAGCCGTGTGCTGATATGCGAGGGCTGCACTCATCATCGTCAGTGCGAGGATATAGGCACGGTGAAGCTGCCACGGTGGCTTAAAGAATACACGGGAAAACAGCTGGAGCTTTCCTTTACGAGCGGTGTCGATTTTCCTGATGAGCTTTCCGACTACGATCTTATCATCCACTGCGGCGGTTGTATGCTGACCGAAAGGGAGGTTACATGGCGCATGAAATGTGCGGCTGACGCAGGGGTGCCCATGACGAATTACGGCACGGCGATAGCGTTCATGAACGGAATACTGGGGCGCAGCGTGGAGCTGTTTCCCGACCTCTACAGGCTGATTGAAAAGTGACGCAGCGAAAGGAGCATATATGCAGGCAAAGATCATCCGCCGCCCTATGATAGCGGCAGGAGTAACTGTTACGACCGTTATACTTATGCTGGCGGCAGCGGTGGTGCTCAGCATCCTGCGCCCGAATTTTCCGCCCGAATACACCTGTACAGCGGAAAAGACCATAGTGTCATCGCATCCGTATGAGTTTTTCGGGATACCCACGGCGATAGCGCTGGTGACAGCTGCGGTGATGTCAGGTATTATTGTCGCAGGTGCATTCGCATCAGGCAGCAAAAAAAATACCGCCCCGAGAGTGGTCGGAGCGGTGGCGCTTCTTGTGATATCAGCGGCGCTGATCTTATTTTCGGCATTAGTGGTGCGTGGTGAGCAGCCGAGCGATACGGAGTTCTATCGATATACCGACGAGCTTACCAATATCGTCATAGCCGAGGAGCATTACAGCGGTTACGGAGTGACCAGAGTGTTCAGGGTGACAGGAAAGAATGAACCTGCGGAGCTGCTTGCTTCTGCCGATATACATGAATATGCCACGGGTCCCGAGCGGTACAACCTGTCGTGGGCAGCAGCTGATGTGCTGCTTATCGGATTTACAGACGGCATGAGCGCAAGGACGCTTCAGATCAGCATGTGATCTGCTCTTTTTCGTCTGTCACGTCCTTTTTGGGATATTTTCTGCGCATGAATATGAAGCAGATCAGATGCACAAGGAACGTAATGCTCCACGAGATAGGGTATGACAGGAAGAGCATGAACTCCGTATGATATTCGGGAATGGCGAAAACAGTGAATATCCAGAGTATCCTTAATCCGCATGCGCCCAGCATCGATACTATCGTCGGTGCAACTGCGTATCCCATTCCACGTATCGAGCCGACTATACAGTCCATCAGACCACAGGTGAAGTAGAATACTCCCACTAGTCCCATTCGGGTAAGCCCGGGTGGGATTATTTCGGGTCTGGGGTCATATATTCCGAGCAGCACATCTCCGAAAAGATATGCGAGGTTTCCGAAAACAAGTCCCGTTACGGCAG
>JAGAKC010000005.1 GCA_017848155.1 Oscillospiraceae bacterium
CAAGGATGAAGAATCCCATCAACGCTGTTGACGCAAAGATATCCTTTTCGATGGACAGTATAGAGGAGCTTATCGGCGGCATGGAATATGCAAAGGCTGTCCTCGACAGTGAGATAATAATGCCCGAGTATATAAAGAAGCTGGACGGACTTTACAGGACACGCTTCAGCTTCATGCGCAAAGCAGGCGCAAATATGTACCGCATACACGGAGTTACGATAAAGAGGTAAGGATGAACGTATTTGTTGTTTATTGCCACCCGAATAAGGACAGCTTCACGCACATGATATTCGGGCGCTTCACAGAGGGACTGCGTGACGGCGGTCATACCGTGACAGTTTCCGACCTGTACGGGATGGATTTCCGCACCGACCTTACGGAGGAGGAGTATCTTCGTGAAACTCATTACAGGAGCGACCTGCCGCTTTCGGAGGACGTACTTCTGGAGCAGCGGAAGATAGAAGCTGCGGACGGGATAGCATTCGTTTATCCCGTATTCTGGACGGAAGCACCTGCGAAGCTGGTCGGATGGTTTGACAGGGTGTGGAGCTGCGGCTTTGCGTATGCGGATTGCAATATGAAGCAGCTGAAAAAGGCGCTGTTTCTCGCGTCGGCTGGAAAGACGATGGAGAGCCTTATTGAAACGGGCAATCTCCGTGCGATGGAAACGGTGATGCTGGGTGACAGGATAAACGAGCGTGCGGCGGAAAAGCGCATGGTGGTCTTTGACGGCATCAGCCACTATGACGAGGAGCTCTTGCAGCGCATGAAGCCGCAGCACCTCGAAACAGCGTATAAGCTGGGACTTGAATTTTAAGGAGAATCACGATTTGGATATATTTACCTGCCCTGTCTGCGGAGAAAAGCAGGGAGCTGACAAGGCGCCGCTGCTGCATTTTGATGAGCGCACGGCACGCTGCCCTGAGGGGCATTGCTTTGACGTTTCCGCAAAGGGGTATCTCAACCTGCTGCTGTCACAGCATAAGAATGTAAAGGACCCGGGCGACAGCAAGGAGATGGTAGCCGCACGGCGTGAGTTTCTTGACAGCGGCGCATACCGACCGCTGCTGACGGGGCTGTGCAGGGCGGCATCGGAGCTTACAGAGGGACTTGAGCAGCCTTTGATAGCTGACTGCGGCTGCGGCGAGGGGTACTATACCGCAGGGATATACGACCATCTTGCGGCAGAGGGCAAAGCGCCGCTGATATGCGCAGTTGACATCTCGAAAAACGCACTTTCCGCCATGAGAGCACGCACCCGTGGCAAGGCTGTCAGCGCAGCCGTGGCGAGCGTATTCCGCCTGCCGCTTGCGACATCCTCTGCGGACATGGCGACAGTCATCTTCGCACCCTTTCAGACGGAGGAGCTTCGCCGTGTGCTTAAAAACGGCGGCACGGTGGTGACGGCGATACCTGCCGAAAAGCACCTCTACGGACTTAAACAGGTGCTGTATGACGAGCCAAGGCTCAACACGGTAAAGCCGTATGAGATAGACGGCTTCGATTTTCTCGGAAAGGACGAGGTCAGCTTCACGCTGACCCTCGATTCACAGGCGCAGCTGAATGCGCTGTTCATGATGACGCCGTATTATTACAAGACATCGCCTGCCGACAGCGACAAGGTGTACGGATACTTCGGCACGCATGACCTGTTTACGACGGATGCGGCGTTTGAGATACTTAAATACAAGGTAAGGAAGTGAGAGCATGATAATACTGCCTGCACAGGTGACGGAAGCGATATCGGTGCTGGAAAACGCAGGATATGACGCATATATCGTCGGAAGCTGCGTGAGGGAGCTTATCATGGGCAATGACCCTCAGGATTACGATATAGTTACCAATGCGGAGATAAACGATATACTGTTTGCATTCAGGGACTACCGCATCTCCGATGACGGGATACAGCGCGGAGAGATACTTGTTACGGTGGTGGGAATGATAATCAGCATCTCGCCCTACCGCCGTGAGGTCGTGGGAAACCGTGTTATGTACGCACAGGACCTTGAAACTGACCTTTCAAGACGTGGCTTCACGATAGACGCTATGGCGTATTCTCCCCGTGGCGGACTTATCGACCTGTACGGTGGCAAGGGCTGCCTTACGGGTGAGGAGCTTCGTGTGGTCGCTATCGGCGAAAACGTCACAAAGACCAGAAAAGAGAACGGAAAGCCTGTAACGGAGAGCTATTTTGACATGTCACGCAGCTTCACGACCGAGCCGTCGAGGATACTGCGTGCGATACGCTACTGTGCGGAAAGGGAGTTCGTTATCGACGAGCCTACCCGTGCCGCAATGCGCAGCAATGTAAGCTGCTTTGAGTATGCGGACAAGGCGAAGGTCTTTTCAGAGCTTTCACGCATCGTCATGGGCAAGTTTGCCGCAAAGGTGCTGGACAGCTACTCCGACATACTGAAATTCGTCATCCCCGAGATAGAGCCGTGCATCGGCTTTGACCAGCACAGCCGCTACCATGAATTTACCGTGTGGGAGCATATCTGCCGCTCGGTGGGATATGCGGTGCCCGTGCCTGCGATAAGGTTTGCGATGTTCTTCCACGACATCGGAAAGCCTGATTGCTGTGCCATAGACAGCATGGGCAGCGGTCATTTCAAGGGGCACGGCGAGCGCAGCAGAC
>JAGAKC010000417.1 GCA_017848155.1 Oscillospiraceae bacterium
GCTCATGCTCATCGCTGCGATAGTTTATATCCTTGAAGCTCTGTCCGTCGTGATACAGGTGACTATCTTCAAGATAACAAAGAAGCTCTGGCATACCACAGAGGGCAAGCGCTTCTTCAAGATGACCCCCATACACCACCATTTTGAGCTCAGCAGCTGGAGCGAGATAAAGATAGACGTGGTGTTCTCGCTGGTGGGAGCACTGGCAGGCGGCGCTGCGGTGCTGCTTGCGGTGATGATGTTCGGACGATAAGGCGCATTTACAGGAGGAAATATGGCATCGACAGTTAAACGGAGCGCTCCCCGCACGGCGGCAAAGCGACCTGCCCCGAATTCGGGAAAGCCCGTGCCGCACAAGAAAAAGGCGGCAAGGAAAAAGGACGACGACCCCGACAGGATACGCTTCCTTTATGCAAAGGGCAGTATCGACGTGCCCATGCTTATCATAACGCTGGTGCTGCTCATCATCGGCATCACCATGATGTTTTCGGCGAGCCATGCGCTGTCCTACCGTGACAACGACGGAAACTCCTACGAGTATGCGGCAAGTCAGATATTCTTCGCAGGTCTGGGTCTTGCGGCGATGTTCAGCGTGAGCTTCATCGACTACCGCTTCTACCGCAAGGAATTTAAGCTCTTCAACACGGGAAAGACCTTTACACTGGCACACCTGATACTTGCGATAGCGCTTTTCCTTGTGGCGCTGGTAATACCCTTCGGCGTCAGCAACACTGAAAACGGTCCCCGCCGCTGGCTGCGTCTTTTCGGACGTACCTTCCAGCCGTCGGACGTACTGAAGCTCGGCGTCATCATATTCTTTGCGTACTATATCTGGAAGAATTTCAAGAATATGCGCTATACCTTTACGGGTCTTATAAAGCCTGCGATACTGCTGGGCGTTATAGCAGTGCTGATGATAGCACAGCCCCACCTTTCGGGTCTGCTGATCATGATAATCATTGCGGCGGCTATGCTGTTCATAGGCGGCGTGAATATGAAGACCGTCATTCTGGTGGGCGGAGTTGCGGCGGCGCTGCTGGTGCTTGCCGTAATGATGAGTGAGTTCACCTACTTCGCAGACCGTATCCAGTACACCTTCGACCCCCTTGCAGACCCGAGAGATAAGACCTACCAGTCCTATCAGGCGGTGCTTGCGATAGGCTCGGGCGGCTTCTGGGGAGTGGGCTTCGGTAACTCCGCACAGAAGTACTACTACCTGCCCGAGGCGCAGAATGACTTCGTTTTCGCAGTGCTGTGCGAGGAATTCGGCTTCGTGGGCGGAATGCTGGTCATCATACTGTTTATGATATTCGTTTTCCGTGGCTTCTACATTGCGAGGAAGTCCCACGACCGCTTCGGAATGCTGCTTGCAACGGGAATCTCGCTCCAGGTGGGAATACAGGCGCTGCTGAATATCGGCGTAAACGTGTGCTGCATCCCGAATACGGGCATATCCATGCCGTTTTTCAGCTACGGCGGCACGGCGCTGGTCATCCAGCTTGCAGAGGTCGGAGTAATGCTTGCGATATCACGCAGGTCGAATCTCAGCTAAACTACTGAACAAAGGACGGTAACATACATGAAGGCTGTTTTTGCGGCAGGCGGCACGGCAGGTCACATCAATCCTGCGCTTGCCATTGCGGATAAGATGAAGTCGCTGTTTCCCGATACCGAGATACTTTTCATCGGCACTCCCCTCGGAATGGAGGCTCGCCTTGTGACAAAGGCAGGGTATGATTTCGTACCCGTGGAGATGGCAGGCTTTCAGAGGAAGCTGTCCGCACGGAATATCGGCAGGAATATCAGGGCGATGTACTGCTACTGCATCTCCGCAAAGCGTGCCGTGCGCAGGATACTTAAGGACTTTGCGCCGGATGTGGTGATAGGTACGGGCGGCTATGTGACGGGCACGGTGCTGTCACAGGCGGCTGCGATGGGCATAAAGACAGTGACCCATGAAAGCAACTCCTACCCCGGCATGGCGACAAAGATGCTGGCTAAAAAGGCTGACAGGGTGCTGCTTGCGTCGGAGGATGCGAAAAAGCACCTGAAATATACAGAGCGCTGCGTGGTGACGGGAAATCCCCTGCGCTCAAACATTCAGATAGAGGAGCGTGACGCAGCAAGGAAGCGCCTTGGACTTCCCGAGGGCTTTACGGTGCTGTCATTCGGCGGCAGCCTCGGCGCAAACCGCATAACAGAGGCGGTTGCGGAGCTTCTCGCATGGGAGGAGAAAAAGGGCGGCATAAACCATATCCACTCCTTCGGCGGAAACGGCAGGGACATGTTCTATGATGCGCTTAAGGAGAGCGGAGTCACCGAGGACAGGACCCGTCACATCTTCCGTGAATATATCGACAATATGTATACCTGCATGTGTGCGGCTGACCTTATCATCTCCCGTGCGGGTGCCATGACCATAACCGAGCTTACCGCCATCGGCAGACCTGCGATACTGGTGCCGTTTCCGAATGCCACGGAGAATCACCAGTACTACAACGCAAAGACGCTGAGCGATGCGAATGCGGCGGTGCTCATCGAGGACAAGGACCTTACAAAGGCAAGGCTCGTGGAGGAGGTATCTGCGCTGTACAGCGACCGCTCACGGCTTGCGCTGATGGAGGAGAATGCGGAGAAGTCCGCCGAAAACAATGCGGCTGACAGGATAATGAGCGAGATAATAGACCTTCTCGGCAAGGAGAGCTTTCAGTAGGCACATTTTCTCCCGAAGGGCATAATATGCGGTAGTAGCGCCGCAGGGTGCGGCGTATATCGTATGCCCGAGGAGTGATGATATGCAAGAGCGTCAGAGGCTGGTAATAAGCGGAGGACGAAAGATCGAGGGCGAGCTTGCCGTGCAGGGCGCAAAGAACAGCGTACTTCCGCTGCTGTCCGCTGCGGTGCTCGTTCATGGAGAGGCGATACTACATAACTGCCCGTCGCTTACCGATGTGGATGCGGCATGCAGGATACTCTCCTGTTTACAGTGCAGGTGCGTGCGCAGCGGCAGCACCATCTGCGTGGACAGCTCCGCCGCATCAGGATACGAGATACCCGACAGCCTTATGCGTGAGATGCGCTCGTCGGTGATGTTTCTCGGCTCCGTGCTGGGGCGGACGGGCAGATGCCGTCTTAGCTTCCCGGGCGGCTGTGAGCTGGGAGCACGTCCCATCGACCTGCATCTGTCCGCAATGAAGCAGATGGGCGCAGTCATAACCGAGGAGCAC
>JAGAKC010000418.1 GCA_017848155.1 Oscillospiraceae bacterium
AGTCTTGTGCCGTTTTCGGAGAAGCTGGCTATAGCTGTTGTGGGCACGAGAAGGATGAGCAGCTACGGAGCAGATGCCGCACGGCGGATATGCACGGAGCTTGCTGCGGCGGATATGGCGATAGTAAGCGGACTTGCCGTGGGTATAGATACCATAGCGCATCGCTGTGCTCTTGAAAGAGGAGCAAAGACTGTGGGAGTGCTTGCATGCGGAAGTCTTGTTGACTATCCCGCAGCAAGCCGCACTCTGAAACAGGATATTATAAGAAGCGGCGGTGCAGTGGTTTCGGAGCTGCTGCCGCATACAGGGGTAGCTCCCGAATATTTCGGTCATCGAAATCGTATTATTTCAGGACTTGCGTCGGGTACATTCATCGTTGAGGCGCCCGAGCGAAGCGGCTGTCTGCTGACCGCAGAGCATACCATACAGCAGGGCAGAGAGCTTTTCTGCATGTGTCCGCATGATGTATTCAGCGGTCGTTTTTCGGGAGTTATCCCGTATCTTCGTGACGGGGCGATACCTGTCTTTGACCATACTGACATAATCAATGGGTTAAATTACAGAATAAACGGAACTGTATAGACTGTATAGCTTTACTTTTTCTCTCAGATATGTTATAATCAATGTGGGGTATTCCCCTAATATTTCAACCGGGAAAGGACAGTATCGATATGAGCAAGTATGCAGGAACCAAGACCGAAAAGAACCTTGAGGCTGCCTTTGCAGGCGAGTCCCAGGCAAGAAACAAGTACACCTACTTTGCGTCCAAGGCAAAGAAGGAGGGCTTTGAGCAGATCGCTGCGCTGTTCCTTAAGACAGCTGAGAACGAGAAGGAGCACGCAAAGATGTGGTTCAAGGAGCTGAACGGCATAGGCAGCACGGCTGAAAATCTGGCTGCTGCGGCTGATGGCGAGAACTATGAGTGGACAGACATGTATGAGGAGTTCGCAAAGACCGCCGAGGAGGAGGGCTTTACCGACCTTGCGAAGAAGTTCCGCCTTGTTGCGGCTATCGAAAAGCATCATGAGGAGCGTTACCGTGCACTGCTTAAGAATGTGGAGATGGCACAGGTGTTTGAAAAGAGCGAGGTAAAGGTATGGGAGTGCCGCAACTGCGGTCATATCGTTGTTGGTACAAAGGCACCCGAGGTATGTCCCACCTGCGCACATCCTCAGAGCTACTTTGAGATAAACGCTGAGAATTATTGATACAAAGACTATATTAACAAGATCCCCTGCCGCATGACAGGGGATCGTTTTTTATGATTTCTTTGTAAGCTGAGCCATGGCTGCGTAGTGCTTTACGGTAAACTCCTGAGGTGCGATATCCTGCAGCAGCTTCATATGCTCATCTTCCCAGCGTGCTATCTCGTCCGCTGAAAGCGAAGCTCCTATACCACGGCAAGCCTTTATCCTGCCGTGCCAGCTTTCACGGGTGAAGGGGACATCAAGCAGGTACTCCTCGCTGTGAACAAGGCGGAGATCAGCGTCGTAGCACTCGGGAACATGCACGGGGTGCACGGTTTCTCCACAGCCGCTCCACGAGGGATTATATTTCAGCACCAGCTTTTCGCTTTCTCCTGCTATCCTGTCCTCATACGGAAGCCATGCCATGTACAGTATGAGTATATGACCATGCGGCTTCAGCAGCCGTTTCAGCATGGGAGCTACCTCCTCATGACGGAAGTAGAAGAAGCACTGACAGGCGGTGATGACATCAAAGCTCTCGTCTGCAAAGTCAAGCGCCTCTGTCGGCATGACATGATAGCGTATATCCATCCCCTCTGACAGGCGCACAGCCTGTGCTATCTGGTTTTCTGAGATATCCGTACCCGTCCAGTGTGCGCCGTAGTGATACATATTCCGCGGCAGCACTCCGGTACCCGTTCCGAGGTCAAGCACCTGCTGTCCGTTTATGCAAAGACCAAGGTCAGCAATACGGCGATAGAACTCCTCGGGGTAGATATCACGGAATCTTGCGTAGTCATCGGACGTCCGACCCCAGTCGAACGCCTTTCCTTTATCTATCGAGCGGTCAATGATATCCATTTTATCTCCTTATAGATGTAAGTAAGCACTGTTATCAGAACAGCGATCTCGGGTCAAGCTCGGTAGGCTCGGGTATCTCTGCGCCCTCAGGCACCACGAACATCAGCTTTTCGGGAGCTACCTTAACAACATTCGTAAGACCACGCACGCACTCGCCATCGCTGTTGAAGGCTATCTGTTTTCCGTCATCCCTCGTTATCTCGGCATGATGACCGTTAATAAGACGGATGTTGTTTTTGTGCTTTTCAAGCTTTCCTCTTGCAAAATCGCCCAGCGTCCTCAGCTGCTTTAAGCGTGACATTTTTGATACCAGAATGAAATTGAGCGTTCCGTCGTTGGGACGGGCGTCCTTCAGCGGCATGACGTTTCCGCCCATGCATATTCCGTTGAAGCAGGCGACCATAGCGTATTCGCCCGTGCAGTCCCTGCCGTCTATGTCGATGCGGTATTTGCCGCACTTGTTCTTAAGCAGATCGATCAGGATACTCAGGGTATATGTAAGGTGCGGTTTTATTGCTGATACTACTTTAAAGATCAGCGCATCGCTGAAGCAGGAATTGCCCAGCCCGAAGCAGGAAAACACCATCGCCCTGTAGCCGTTTGCGTCGATCATGTCCACGTGATCGACACGTCCGTTTATCAGCGCTTCAAGCGAGCGGAACTGTGCCGTATTCTTTCCGTAGCTTTTGAGAAAGTCGTTGGAAAGCCCTGTGGGATAGCATGCGACCTCTGTCGTGGAGAAATCACGTATTCCTGATATGATATTGCTCAGCGTGCCCGAACCGCCGATGCTGTAGAAGCGCAGCCTTTCATCCGGGAATAGATCGCACAGCTTTTCTGTCATCTCACGTTCGTAGCCTTTGTATTCGGACATGAATATGAGCGGCTCTATTCCGTATTTTCTGCACACCAGTCCTATCATGGTGCGCATGCTTTCGGCGCAGTCTCTTTTTCCGGCAGCGGGGTTTATTATGAAGATAT
>JAGAKC010000419.1 GCA_017848155.1 Oscillospiraceae bacterium
CATGAAGCCTGTTACCAACTGGTATTTCAAGCTGCGTGATTACGAAAAGCTGCTTTCCGACTGGGTGGCTGAGCTTCAGAAGCGCAAGGACATCCGTCCTGTTGTGTGGAAGACCATCGCAGAGTTTTTAAAGCCGCCTGTGATCTACGTAAAGCGTGAGTTTGAGGAGAAGTATCTCTCTTTAAAGAGCAGCATGCCTGCGCATGAATATATCGAGGAGCCTAAGAAGCCCTCGTTCACCATCGAGTTCACAACGCTGTCCGACTGCGACGAAGCGTGCCGTATCCTTACACAGAACGGTATCCGCTATCGTACAGGTAAGACGCTCGTTCCTTTCCGCCTTACAGGTAATATCGAGTGGGGTGTACCTGCTCCCGATATGGAGGGTACAGAGGGTCTGACAGTATGGGTTTGGCCCGAATCCCTGTGGGCACCTATCTCCTTTACGCAGACCTACCTTGAGCAGGAGGGTCATGACCGTGAGGAGTGGAAGGACTACTGGTGCAGCAAGGATGCGAACGTTTACCAGTTCATCGGTCAGGACAACATCTATTTCTACGGTGTTGCGGAGCCTGCTATGTGGATGGCTCAGCAGGAGAGCGCAGAAAAGACCGCTACACCTGCCGAGGGCGATATCCAGCTGCCCATCATCGTTGCAAATCATCATATCCTGTTCCTTGACAAGAAGGCTTCCAGCTCGGGCGCAGTAAAGCCGCCCATGGCTGACGACCTGCTGAACTATTACACTCCCGAGCAGCTGCGTATGCACTGGCTTGGACTCGGACTCGGACAGCGCTCCGTAAGCTTCATGCCGAAGCCGTTCAATCCCGACGCAAAGCCTGAGGACGCCGATCCTGTAGTAAAGGACGGTCTGCTGCTGTCAAACGTTTACAACCGAATGATACGCACTGCTTTCTACACCACTCAGAAGGAGTTTGACGGAGTAATGCCGTCCCTCGCACCTGAGCAGAAGTTCCTTGATGAGGCAAAGAAGGCTGTGCTGGAGTACGAGCGCCACATGTCGAAGTTTGCTTTCCACCAGTGCACATATGTGCTGGACAGCTACATCAGAAACGGCAGCAAGTATATGGCAAAGGCTGTAAACGGCGAGGGCAAGTCCAAGGAGGAGCTTGCACAGGCGCTTGCGAACCTGTTTTATATGATAAGGATAGCAGGTGTTCTGCTGCATCCTATGGCACCGTTCGGAACAGAAAAGCTGCAGGAGTACCTGCAGGTGGATGACCGTATCTGGTCCTGGGATACTATTCTTGAGCCGCTGACCTACTTCACAGATGCAGATCACAAGCTCAAGTTCCTGCCCCCGAGAACTGACTTCTTCACAAGACACGAGAGCCAGTTCGCACAGGGTGACGAGGAATGATCTGATAAATAACAGAAGCTCCGTAGCTTTACAGGCTGCGGAGCTTACTTTATAAAGTGATAAAATGACCGCCTGCGGAGCTTTCCACAGGCGGTTTTGATCATGCGGTAACTATCTTGCTTGCATTCTGGAGGTTCAGCTTTTCAACTGCCGCCTCACGCATCTTGTACTTCAGGATCTTTCCTGCTGCGTTCATCGGGAACTCGGTCACGAAGTCAACGTAGCGAGGTACCTTGTGCTTTGCCATGTGATCCAGTACGAACTTCTTGATCTCTTCCTCGGAGGAGGTCTCGCCGTCGTTCAGGATAACGCATGCCATTATCTCCTCGCCGTAGTCCTTGTCGGGCACGCCGATGACCTGTACATCCTTAACCTTGGGGTGAGTATACAGGAAGTCCTCGATCTCCTTGGGGTAGATGTTCTCACCGCCGCGGATTATCATGTCCTTGATACGGCCTGTGATCTTGAAGTAGCCGTTAGGCAGACGTCTTGCAAGGTCGCCTGAGTGCAGCCAGCCCTCTTCATCGATCGCAGCAGCTGTAGCCTCGGGCATCTTGTAGTAGCCCTTCATGATGTTGTAGCCACGTGCGCAGAACTCGCCGTCAACATTGTCGGGAAGGTCCTCGCCTGTTTCGGGGTCAACTATCTTGCATTCAACACCGAAGATGGGTCCGCCTACAGTGTTTACTCGGTCCTCGATGCTGTCGGTGGTCTTACTCATCGTTGTAGCAGGGGAAGCCTCGGTCTGACCGTAGGTGATGCATATCTCGCTCATGTGCATCTTCTCAATAACTTCCTGCATCGTCTTGATGGGGCAGGGCGAGCCTGCCATGATACCTGTTCTCATGTGAGAGAAG
>JAGAKC010000420.1 GCA_017848155.1 Oscillospiraceae bacterium
CCGACCTGTGTGCCAGACATCCTCCGCCACAGCGGAAGCGATGCAAAAAGCACCGCCGTCAGCACCACCTGCACCGCAGATACGGTAAGATAGCCATAGCTCCAGTGCTGTCCGCCCGTCAGGAAATACGACATCACATACGGACCTGTGCAGCAGCCCACTCCCCAGAAGCAGTGCAGCCAGCTCATGTGGCGGCTCTTGTAGTGGAGCGCCACGAAGTTATTCAGCGCCGCATCGACGCTGCCTGCGCCAAGACCGTAGGGTATCCCCCAGACGCACAGCTGCCAGAATTCCCTGCTCTGTGAAAAGCCAAACAGCGCAAGTGCGGTCATACCCACGCTTATTGCCGTCACAAGGCATGTGCCGAGCTTCACCACCAGCCGCTCGCTGAAAAGTGCGGACAGTATCGTGCCGCCGCAGATGACCATCGAAACAGTTCCCGCATACGATACGGGGACGGACATTTCGGGCTGCATGCTTGGCCAGCATGCGCCGAGAAGTCCGTCAGGAAGTCCAAGGCTTATGAATGAGATATAAATTACCGCCAGAAGAAGGTGGGTCACGTCTCGCCACCTCCCGAGAGGTCAAGGCTCCTGACCTTATCACGCAGCTTCAGCACATATGACGGCGACACCGAAAGCTCGTCTATGCCCATGCGCAGGAATCGCTCCGTAAGCGCCGTATCAGCCGCAAGCTCACCGCAGATGCCTATCCATTTTCCGTTGTCATGCGCATTTTCTGCGGACATCTCTATAAGGCGCAGCACCGCTTCGTGATGAGTGTCGCAGAAACGCTCAAGGCGGGGATTCTGCCTGTCCACCGCAAGGGTATACTGCGTAAGGTCGTTAGTGCCAACGCTGAAAAAATCCACCATCGGCGCAAGCCTGTCGCTTATAAGCGCCGCCGCAGGTGTTTCTATCATTATGCCGAGCTGCGTGTCCTCCGCATACTCCATACCTGCCGCAGAAAGCTCCTTACGCACGTCTGCGCAGATATCAAGTATCTCGGACAGCTCCTCCGTGCTTGCTATCATCGGAAACATTATGCAAAGCTCCCCGAAAACAGATGCCCTGTACAGCGCACGAAGCTGCGTCCTGAATATCTCGGGACGAGTAAGGCAGAGCCGTATCGCACGAAGTCCCAGCGCAGGATTCTCCTCCTTGTCCAGTCCGAAATAATCCGCCTGCTTGTCCGCTCCGATGTCAAGGGTGCGTATCACGACACGGCGCCCTGCCATGCTCTCAAGCACACGTCTGTACACCGTGAATTGCTGCTCCTCGGTGGGATAGTCGCTGTTTTCAAGATAGAGAAACTCACTTCTGAAAAGTCCTATGCCGCCTGCGTCATTAAGCAGCACAGAGCCTATCGCATCGGCACTTCCGATGTTTGCAAAGATGTCTATGCGCCGCCCGTCAATGGTCACGTTGTCCTTGCCCTTGAGCTTCTGCAGCAGCGCCTTTTTATCCGATTCGGCACGCTGTTTTTCCCTGGCTGCGGCAAGCGCTTCCTCATCGGGACAGACGGTAAGCTCCCCCGTAGATCCGTCAGCTATCGCCATGTCACCGTCATTTATCGCCGAGAGAAACTCCTCCCCAAGACCGATCATGGCAGGGATATTCATGCTTCTCGCAAGTATCGCAGTGTGGGAATTAAGCGACCCGTATGCCGTTACGAATGCAAGCACCCTGTCCTTGTCAAGGGACACCGTTTCACTGGGCGCAAGGTCGTCGGCACAGATTATCACACTGCCGTCAGCTGTGTGCTGCTCCGACATATCCTGTCCGAGGCACTTTATTATGCGGTTTGAGATATCCCGTACATCTGCGGCACGAGCCTGCATGTACGCATCCTCCATGGCTGAAAACATCTGTGCGAAATTGTCTGCGGTCACTGCCACGGCATATTCCGCATTTACGGACTGACCTTTTATCATCTCCGTGATGGCATCATTGTAGTCCTCGTCCTCCACCATCATCATGTGTATCTCAAAGATGGCTGCGTTTGCTTCCCCAACCTCTGTAAGCGCCTTTTCGTATATCTCACGCAGCTGGGACAGCGCCGCTTCCTTTGCCGCCGAAAGCCGCAGGAGCTCCGCCGCCGTATCCTCCACCCTGATGCGCTTCACCTGCACATCCCGACGTCTGAATACGGATATCCTGCCGACAGCAACGCCGCCGCAGACGCCCCTGCCTGCAAACTTGTTCATACGGTCACTCCTTTATCAGAGATTTGCTTCAAAAAAGTCCCTCATGGCTTTTTCTGCGGCAGCCTCGTCGCCGCCGTCTATCGTAACGGTAACTGTATCGCCGCATTTTGCACAAAGCCCCATAAGCGCCATGAGCCTGTCCGCACCCACCGTCTTATCTCCCTTTGTGACAGTCACGGTGCTGTCCAGCGCCTTTGCCGCCTTTGCAAGAAGTCCCGCAGGTCTTGCGTGCAGTCCCAGCTCGTCTTTTATGGTATATTCAAACGTTTTCATACAGGTATCTTCCTTTCACCTTTTTAATAATTATACACCGTATGCGCCCCGATTTCAAGGGCTTCTTCCATATATTTCTGTAAATCTTCGCATGGTGCGGCAAAGCCTGTCAGACAGCTCCTGACGTGTCACTCTCCAGCGCCAGTTACCGCCAAGGGTCGACGGAGTATTCATGCGGCAGCTGTCAGGAAGTCCGAGCCAGTCCTGCATCGGAATGATGCAAAGTGCAGCACGACTGCGCAGCAGAAGTGCGATAAGGCTGAGGTGCAGCTCGCTGTCGGGAGTGTGCCTGTCGCATAGATATCGCCGCACCATATTCCGCTCGGCAGGAGTTATCGCTTTAAGCCACCCTGCTATGGTCGAATTGTCATGAGTGCCCGTATAGACTGCGCAGTTTTCAGGGTAGCTGTGCGGAAGATAGTCCGTGCTGCTGCCTGTATCACGGCTGTCAAACGCAAACTGGAGCACCCTCATATTCGGAAAGCCGCTGTCCTTTACAAGCTTCCTCACGCTGTCCGTCACGAATCCAAGGTCCTCTGCGATGACGTCCCGTCTGCCAAGGGCAGCTTCGATGGCATTGAAAAGCTCCATAGACGGGCCTTTTTTCCAGCTGCCGTTTCGTGCGGTGCTCTCCCCGTATGGAATGGAATAATATTCATCGAATCCACGGAAGTGGTCTATCCTCACCACGTCATACAGCCTGAAGCAGTGCGCCATGCGTGATATCCACCAGCTGTAGCCAGTGCTTCTGTGCGCTTCCCAGTCATACAGCGGATTTCCCCACAGCTGACCGTCTGCCGCAAAGCCGTCGGGCGGACAGCCCGCAACAGCGCTGGGAATACGCTCGCTGTCCAGCTGAAACAGCTGCGGCGACGCCCACACGTCCGCACTGTCTGCCGCCGCATAGATGGGGATATCTCCGATGATGCGTATGCCCTTACCGTTTGCATAGGCTCGAAGCGCACTCCACTGCCTGAAAAAGACGTATTGCAGAAAGCTGTAAAAGCCGATATCGTCTGACAGCCGCTCGGTGTACATTTTGACGGCATCAGGCTCTCTCATGCGGATATCCCTGTCCCACTGCGACAGCGGTGCACCTCCGAAGCTGTCCTTTACCGCCATGAATAAAGCATAGTCGGAAAGCCACGGGGAATCTGTGCAAAAGCTCTCTGCATCGCTTCTGTAAGCGCTGCGGCAGGCTTTGTACGCTTTTCGCAGCAGCTTATATCTTTTCCTGTACAGACTGTCGTAGTCCACATACCTCACCGACCCCTCGCAGCAGCGACACTCCTTTTCGGTAAGGATACCGTCCTTTATGAAGCCGTCAAGACTTATGAAATATGGATTTCCTGCGAAAGCGGAAAAGCTCTGATACGGCGAGTCGCCGTATCCCGTCTGACCCAGCGGAAGTATCTGCCAGAAGCTCTGTCCCGATGCTTTCAGAAAATCCACAAAGCGGTATGCGCTGCTGTCAAGGCAGCCTATCCCGTACCTTGACGGCAGGCTTGAGATATGCAGCAGCACTCCTGCGCCCCTTTTCATACGATGCTCCTCTCATAATTTATCATCACCCCGTAGTGGTCGGACACCACGGGGTACTTTGTGCCGTCAAAGACCACCTGTGACGATGTGACCACCACCATCTTATTACACCATATCTGGTCGATGCGCATGCCGTCGGGGCAGCTGTCCCTCCAGCCGTCTATCGCCCCCTGCACCGTAGCGCCCATGTCACGCACCTTTGCCAGCTCATAGCTGTCCTGCCAGTAGGAGCGCTTCATCAGGTCGTGACCCTCGCCGCTGACCTCGGCAGGACTGTTGAAGTCGCCAAGAAGCCACACATGGTCGTACCTCGTCATGTGCTCGGCGGTGCGTATCCACTGCGCACGGAATGGCTCCTCAACATCGTCCCAGCGTCCGTAATGCACGCTGAAGAACCACTCGTCGGGAAGTGTCGCAGTGCGCACTCCCACTATCCTCCGTGTTTTCCAGTTTTCATGATCCTCGACACCGCTTACTGTCAGCACGTCCGTTTCAAGTATCGGTGAAAGGCTCATCACAGCAATGCCCTCGTCAAATCTGCCGTAGCCTCGTTTTATCGAAAGCCACGTCCAGTGGTAATCAAGTCCCTCTTCACGCAGCAGCTTCGCCACCGCAAGGGCATGGTTGTCGTCACGTATCACTGTCCCGTCCATACAGGGGACGAAGCCGTGAAGCGCTCCCTTGTATTCAGGTGCAGTGCAGGTCTGATACACCTCCTGAAGTGCGATGATATGCGGCTGCTCCTCAGCGACCATGCTGACAAAGCCACGCAGCTTATTGTCATAATCAGCCTCGGCAAGGCTGTGAGTGTTAAGTGTCAGAAGTTTCATAGCTCACCCTACAAAATATCGTTGATATCCGATTTAAGCACGTCCGCTTTCGGTCCGTATATCGCCTGTATCCCCTCGCCCTTTCGGACAAGTCCCAGTGCGCCCTCCGCTTTCCATGCGGCTTCATCCGCAACGAGCGACGGATCCTTTACAGTTACCCTCAGGCGCGTCATACATGCGTCCACCAGCGTGATGTTGTCCCTGCCGCCAAGAAGCGAAATAATACGCTCGGGCTGACCGTCAGACGATGGCGCAGCAGTCCTGCCGCTGTCGTTGTCGCCGCTGTCTGTCGTGTAGTTTCCAAGCCGCCCGGGGGTAGCGTACCTGAACCTTCCTATCATGAAATATGCGACAAAATAGCCTATCGCAAGGAACACAGCGCAGCTTATAAGGAAGTTAATGATATCCCCCGTAAGTCCAGCCTCCACCGACATCGGCACTCGTGTAAGGAACTCCAGATTTCCGAATGAATGGAGCCTTAGGTCGATAACTCCCGACAGCGCAAATGCCGCTCCCTGAAGCAGTGCGTACACGATATAAAGCGGCACCGCACAGAACATGAACATGAACTCGATCGGCTCTGTAACTCCCGTCAGCAGCACCGCAAGCGCCGTTGATACGAACATCGAGGTGTAGCGCTTTCTCTTGTCGGGGTCTACCCTGCGGTACATGGCGATCGCTACTCCGATAAGAAGTCCCGTTGCGCCTATCATCTGCCCCACCTTGAAGCGTGCAGGAGTAACAGAGGTCAGCAGTGCTTCGTAGGCGGCGGTATCGCCTGCACGTCTGAAATTGATGAGGTCGGTCACCCACGCAAGCCACAAAGGGTCCTGCCCGAAAACAGTTGTACCTGCACCAGCGCCCGTCAGTATCTGATAAGTGCCGCCGAACGAGGTGTAATTCATCGGGATAGTCAGCATATGATGAAGTCCGAACGGCAGCAGCAGCCTTTCAAGCGTACCGTAGATGAACGGCGCAAGCACAGGCGAGGTGTCCGCAGAGTTCGCTATCCACACGCCGAATGCGTTTATTCCCGACTGCACGACAGGCCACACCACCGCAAGCACCAGTGCCGCCACTACCGACCACACTATCACCATCAGCGGCACGAAGCGTTTTCCGTTGAAAAATGACAGCGCATCGGGCAGCTTTCTGAAATTGTAGAATCTGTTGTAGACTGCGCCGCCGACAAAGCCTGCAATGATGCCGACGAATACGCCCATATTGAGCGCAGGCGCTCCCAGCACCGAGGTGAAATACCCCTCCACCGTCATCTCCGCACCAAACAGCGAGTGCGTGACCGCATTAGGGTCAGAAAGCATATCTCCTGTAACCCCGAATATTGCGCCCGTAATGCTGTTGATAAGAATGAATGCAAGCAGCGCAGCAAACGCTCCGCCTGCTTTTTCCTTTGCCCAGCTGCCGCCTATAGACACCGCAAAAAGGATATTCAGATTTCCGATTATCGCCCAGCCGATGTTCTCCATTACGCTGCCAACCGATGCGATGAATGCAACGTCCGCACCTGCCATCGCAAGCAGCTTTCCGATGCTTATCATAAGTCCTGCGGCAGGCATTACCGCAATGACCGTCATCAGCACCTTTCCCAGCTTCTGCAGAAAGTCAAAGTTTATACCACGCTTTTTCCGAGGAGCTTCGTTTACATGCTCCGTGCCTGCGGCTGCGACAGGCTTATCCTGCTTTGTAAGGGTCAGCAGGTCGCCGCCTGCTGTCACCTCGCCAAGCGCCACGTGAAGCTCCCTGTCATCTGCGCCGCCGCACACCAGCACGGGCGTTATGAGCTGCGCTCCGTTTTCACGCAGCAGCTGTATATCTGCCTCAGCGATAAGGTCGCCTGCCTTTACCCTGTCGCCTTCCTTTATGTGC
>JAGAKC010000421.1 GCA_017848155.1 Oscillospiraceae bacterium
ACGCACTTCTTAATGCGATATCCTGCTATGACGGCACAAGGGGCAGCTTTGCGGCATTTGCGTCGGTGTGCATTTCAAACAGGATGAAGAACACTGCCGAAAAGGCGGTGAGGAGAAGCTCGAAGCTCGCTGACGAGGGCGAGGTCGATCTGCTTCAGGACACGATGCCCTCTCCCGAGGAGATCGTGATTATGAAGGAGAACGCAAGCGAGATGTCGCTGCGCATGCGTGAGGTGCTTACTCCGATGGAGCTTAGGTGTCTTCAGGGCGTGATACTCGGCCACAGCTACGGCGAGATCGCAGAGAAGATCGGTGTTGGGCGCAAGGCGGTGGACAATGCGGTCGCAAGGGCACGTGCAAAGCTCAGGTCCGTTTTCCCTGACTACTGACGGATGGAATGGTTAAAAGGTGATGCGGCAGGTCTGCGGCATTGCTTCATATATGACCCGGTAGCTTAATTTACCAGAGCGTTGTTTTACAAAGGTGTCGGTGCAAATCCGTCCCAGGGCTAAAAAAATTTTTAAGAGGTATTACTATGTACACTGACAAGACTTTAAAGTGCAAGGACTGTGGCGCAGATTTCGTTTTCACCGCAGGTGAGCAGGAGTTCTACGCTGAGAAGGGCTTCGTAAACGAGCCCCAGAGATGCAAGGCTTGCCGCGACGCTAAGAAGAACGCAGGCAAGGGCGAGAGAAAGTTCTATGACGCTACATGCGCTATGTGCGGCGGCGTTGCAAGAGTTCCCTTTGAGCCCAAGGAGGACAGACCCGTATACTGCAGCGAGTGCTTCGCAAAGCAGAGAGGCGAGTAATTCTCCCTCATAACCCGACTGCATTGTTATAAAACAACGTTTCCGGTTATAATTGCATATCAGGCAGACGGCTTTTCGCCGTCTGTTTTTTTGTACAAAAACTCCCCGATTTATGGTCGGGGAGTTTTGTTATTCGTTATCAGAAAAGCTCCAGCGTGTAGGTAGTGTTGAGCGCACTGCGGTTTGCGCCATGCGGTACGCAGCCGTATTTCTCCAGTGCGGTGAAAAGGTCGCTCGCTACCAGCTTGTTAAGCTCCTTGATGACGTCCTTGTTGCAGTATACTTCCGTCGTGTATATGCCGTTTGCGAAGTTCTCTGCCGCACGCTTCACAAGGTCCTCAAACGCTTCCTGTGCGTTGTCGTGCTTCTTTTTGCCTGTTGCGTTGTAGTAGTTGTACTTTGTGGCTGTGGCAGAGGGTATGGGGACAGGATTCTTGATATATCTGCCGTCAGACAGTACCTCCTTTTCGGTTATGCAGAGGTAATCATGCTCGCATACCTGAATACTGCCCGTAGGGTCGTCGTAGGTCACATCGACATGGTACCACTTGCCGTCCAGCTTCACCATGTTCCACAGATGTCCCACGCTGTCGCCGTAGCCCTCGACGCAGAATGTTTCTATGCCTATTGACTGGCACAGGTACGCAAAGGTCTTTGCGTAACCCTCGCACAGCGCCTTTCCATTAAGCAGCGGTCCGTCCACATCACGTATGTGCTCGCCGCCTGTGAGAGTGTATTTCGTGCTGTTGATTATTGCATCGTGTATGTACAGCACACGCTCGAAATCCGTGTCGTATTCCAGCGCCTCGTTTATGAGGTTTTGGGCAGCCTTTTCTATCTTAGGCAACATGGTCTTTGCTTCGGATTTTGTGCGGGAGTACATGGGCATGACGTCGTATACCTTGCTTCCGTAGAAAGCCACGCTGCATCCGCTTGCAAGCCAGAAGAGCTGGGGGTTGTCATAGTCCATGGTGTAGAATACCTTCTCCACGTCAGCCTTGGTCACGTCCAGCGCCGATACGTCTATCTCTTTGGTGTGCTTGTTTATCTCGTCAAAAAGCAGCTTGTACAGCTTGCGCTGCTTGTCGTTCAGCTTACTGTAGCCGTACTTTTTCGTGTAGTCTGCAAGCAGGTTTTCCGCCTCTGCCTTTTTGATGGTGTAGGACTCGCTCACATAGCGCTTTGCCCAGCCGTCCTTTACGGCAAGCACACGCAGCTTGCAGGTCTTGCTGACCTCTATGCCCTTTGCGGTGTATTTTGCGGACTTCGTTGTGGGCTTTGAGCCGTCAAGCGTGTAGTAGAATGTGACTCCCGAGGTCTTTGCGGTGAGCTTTACAGTCTGTGCGCCGCTGTATTCGCCGCCGTCAGCGGAGAGGGTGAATTTCGGGGACAGCTTGTATGTACGGGTGACGGTCTTGCTTTTTTCGCCGTTCTTTTTGGCGTAGAATTTCAGTGTGGTGTTCTTTTTGATGCTTATAGCCTTTGTGTAGCGCTTGTAGCTGCCGCCGTCAGTGCTGTAGTATATCGTCGCACCGTCCGTCTTGCAGGAGAGCTTTATCTTAAGGCTGCCCGTGGACTGGTAGGTGCCGCTTTTTTTGCTGGCGGTGGGGGCGCTTACTGCGGACGCAGCTTCTGCCGTGACAGATACGCCTATAAGCTCCTGCACAGGCGCACTGAAGCTGCTTGCAGAGATGACCGCTGCGGCAAGCAGCGTGAGAAATCGACGCTTCATAATGATGTCCTCCCTTCAAAAAACAGAGATACCGTATGCTTTATTCCTGTAATTTGATTATAGCAAATCCCACCTTTCCTGTCAATAGCAGGAATGGTGCTTTGTCCGCTTTGGCTATTGATTTTTCGGTGTAAGTGTGCTATAATATTATAATTAAGGTATAATGGGCGAATTGTTGGGAGGTGCTGTGTTGAAGCTGATAAATATCGGATTCGGAAATACGGTAAATGCGGACAGGATAGTATCGGTGGTAAGCCCCGAGGCTGCGCCTGTAAAGCGTATAGTGCAGCTGGCTAAGGACGGCGGCACGGCAATTGATGCGACCTGCGGACGTAAAACACGCTCCGTTATAATATGCGACAGCGGCCATGTGGTGCTGTCTGCACTCCAGCCCGAAACTATCTCGGGCAAGACTTCTGAGGAGGACGAAAATGAGTAAGGGACTGTTATTCGTTGTATCCGCACCTGCAGGCTGCGGAAAGGACACTATTCTGGAGCAGGTGCTGGCAAAGACCGAAAACGTGGGATACTCCGTATCCGCTACGACAAGAGCTCCCCGTCAGGGCGAGGTGGACGGTGTGCACTACCACTTCCACACAAGAGAGAGCTTTGAGCAGATGATAAAGGACAACGCTGTGCTTGAGTATACCGAATACTGCGGAAACTACTACGGCACTCCCCGTAAGGCGGTGGAGGACATGCTTGCAGAGGGCAAGGACGTTATCCTCAAGATAGAGGTAGAGGGCGCAATGAACATAAAAAAGCTGTTTCCCGACTGCTGTCTGGTGTTCATACTCCCCCCGTCCATGCAGGAGCTTGAGCGCCGCCTGAGAAAGCGTGGCACAGAGGACGAGGAAACTATCCTGCGCCGCACCGCACAGGCGAGAAACGAGATAGACACTGCGGTGAATTACGACTACTTCGTGGTAAACGACGACCTTGAGGACGCAGTGGATGACCTTATGGCGGTCATCCGTGGCGAAAAATGCCGCAAAGAAAGAGGCATGGAGCTTCTTAAGAGCATAAAGGGCGAATAATACATAATGGGGCAGATAGTACAGGTCGCAGTGGAGAATACCTCCTACAGCTTTGATATGCTGTACAGCTATGCCGTACCGCAGAGCCTTTACGGCTGCATCCACCAAGGGATGAGGGTCGCCGTGCCCTTCGGCAGGGGAAACAGCCGCCGCATAGGTCTGGTGTTTTCGGTGGAGGACGGCGGCACGGAAAAGCTAAAAGAGCTGCTTTTCGCAGTGGACAGCGAGCCGTGCATCTCCGACGAGCTGCTGGCGCTTTGCAGGTGGCTGAGGGATAACACGTTCTGTACATATTTCGACGCATTCAGGGCGATACTTCCCCCGGGACTCAGCTTCACGCTGAAAAGCCACTATTCCGTGTGCGACAGCTTTGACGGCGAGCTTTCCGACAGCGAGAGAGCCTTTTTCGAGCAGTTTCGTGCGGCAGAGGACAACATCGCAAGGGACGAGGTCATATCCTCACGCAGCGACAGCGGCAGGCTGCTCAAGGCGCTGCTTGAAAAGGGAGCAGTGACCGAGTGCGAGGAGCTTAAGCGCCGTGTGGGCGATGAAACGGTGAAGCTGGTGCGGCTTGCAGAGCCCGAGGAGATGCCGAAGCTGACCCCGAAGCAGAAGCAGGTGCTTCAGTTCGTGGAGAGCAGCGAGAGCGCTTCGGTAAAGGAGATATGCTATGCCTGCTGCGTTACGGCGGCAGTTATTAAGCGCCTTGCCGAAAAGGGCGTGCTGGAGCTTTACGAGCAGACGGTATTCCGCACAGAGCCGACAGAGGACGCTGCGGAAAGTCCTGCGGATATCGTGTTCTCCGAAAGGCAGCAGCAGGTGTTCGACGGGCTGCTTGAACTCATGAACAGACCGGAGCCGAAATGCGCACTGCTGCGTGGAGTTACGGGCAGCGGCAAGACCTCCGTGTTCATACGCCTTATCAACGAGGCGGTGAAGCAGGGAAAGTCTGCGATGATGCTGGTGCCCGAGATATCCCTTACACCGCAGATGGTGGGGAAGTTCAGGCGGCTTTTCGGCGGCACGGTGGCGGTGCTTCACAGCAGCCTTTCCCTCGGCGAGCGTGCGGATGAATACCGCCGCATAAAGACGGGCAGGGCTAGGATAGTGATTGGCACACGCAGCGCAGTATTTGCGCCCGTGCAGGACCTTGGAATAATCGTCATAGACGAGGAGGGCGAGGGTACCTACAAATCCGAGAACGCTCCACGCTATCATGCGAGGGAGGCGGCAAAGCAGCGCTGCTTCCATCACAACGCATTTCTGCTGCTGGCGTCGGCAACTCCGTCGCTGGAGAGCTACTACAATGCAAAAACGGGGCGGTACAGCCTTTTTCAGCTGGACGAGCGCTACAACAATGCGGTGCTGCCCGATGTATATATGGTGGACATGCGCATAGAAGCGCAGAACGGCAATCATTCTGCGTTCAGCATGCCGCTTATAGACGAGCTACAGGCGAATCTTGACAGGGGTGAGCAGTCGATACTGCTGCTTAACAGGCGTGGCTACCACACGAGCGTCAGGTGCGCCTCCTGCGGTGCGGCGGCGGAGTGCCCCAACTGTGCGGTGCCGCTTACCTACCACAAGGCAAACGGCAGCGTCATCTGCCACTACTGCGGCTTTACGCAGCGGCTGGCGCAGGTCTGCCCGAAATGCGGCAGCAAGTACATGGTGATGAAGGGCACAGGCACCCAGCGCATCGAGGACGAGCTGTCCGAGATATTTCCACGTGCACGTATACTGCGCATGGACGCTGATACCACCTCCACGAAGCACGCTTTCGAGAACAAGTTCAGGGCGTTTGCGGACGGAGAGTACGATATTATCGTGGGCACGCAGATGATAGCAAAGGGACTGGATTTCCCGAATGTTACGCTGGTGGGCGTGCTTAAAACAGACAACTCCCTTTACGCAGGGGATTTCAAGGCCTTTGAGCGCACGTTCTCACTTGTGACCCAGGTGGTGGGACGGTCGGGCAGAGGAGGTAAAAAGGGCAGGGCGATGCTCCAGACCTTCACTCCCGAGCATTATGTGCTGAACCTTGCGGCACGGCAGGACTATCCTGCGTTTTACGAGGAAGAGATAAAGCTGCGTGAGGCGATGCTGTATCCGCCCTTCTGCGATATCGTGGCGGTGACGTTTTCGGCGCTTCAGGACGACAGCTGCGGTGCGGCTGCGCAAAGATTCGCAGAGATACTTAAGGAGCGCCACCTGCTTTCGGGCGGAAGGATACCGCTGAGGATACTTGGACCCGCAAAGTGTGCGGCGGCAAAGATAAACGGAAGATACAGGCACAGGCTTATAATAAAATGCAGAAACAGCAGTGCACTGCGCAGCCTTATCGAGGGCAGCCTCAGGGCGGCAGGGCAGGACAGCGCTTTCAGAAACGTCGGATTTTTCGCCGATATGAACGGAGAAGCGCTGTAGCAGGGAAAGGAAATGACATGGCATTAAGAGAGATAGTTAAGATAGGCGACGATATCCTGCGCAAGAAGTGCAGACCCGTTACCGTATTTGATGAAAAGCTGCATACGCTGCTTGACGATATGACAGAAACCATGGAGCAGGCACAGGGTGCAGGTCTTGCTGCGCCGCAGGTGGGCATGCTGCGCCGTGTGTGCGTTGTCAACGTGCGTGACAAGCACGGCGTCATCGAGCTTGTAAACCCCGAGGTCATCTCTGTGGAGGGCGTGCAGACGGGCAACGAGGGCTGCCTGTCGCTGCCCGGAGAATGGCACGAGGTCGACCGCCCCGCAAAGGTCACTGTAAAGGCGCAGGACAGAAACGGCGAGGAATTCACCATCACGGGCGAGGGTCTGCTTGCACGTGCGCTGTGCCATGAAACTGACCACCTTGACGGAGTGCTGTTTATCGACAAGGCAAAGCTCAATAATGATTAAAAAGCAGAAAAAGGAAAGCTGAAAGGGAATTAAAAATGGCAGTTCGTGAAATAGTAAGATTCGGAGAAGATGTGCTGCGTGGAAAGAGTGCGGAGGTCACCGAATTCAACGAGGAGCTGTGGGAGCTTCTTGACGATATGTACGATACGATGATGGAGGCAAACGGCGTGGGTCTTGCCGCACCGCAGGTGGGCGTGCTTAAGCGTGTCGTGGTCATAGATGTTGACGACGACAACGGCAGGATAGAGCTTGTAAATCCCGTCATCACGGGTATGATGGGAAAGCAGCTTGAAACGGAGGGCTGCCTGTCCTATCCGGGAAAGAGCGGCATCGTGAAGCGCCCCGCAAAGGTGAAGGTAAAGGCATTCGACCGCTACGGAAAGCCTGTGAAGTACTATGGAAGAGGGCTTCTCGCAAGAGCCTTCTGCCATGAGATAGACCATCTCAACGGAATACTTTTCGCAGATAAGGTCATAGAGTGGATAGAGGAGGAAAAGTGATATGAAGATAGTTTTCATGGGCACTCCCGTATTCTCTCTCGCCTGCCTTGAATCGCTCATCGAAGCAGGGCACGAGGTGGCTGCGGTATTCACACAGCCTGACAAGCCGAAAAACCGTGGCAAGCAGATAATGATGACCCCCGTAAAGGAGTGCGCACTTAAGCACGATATCCCCGTATACCAGCCGCTGAGCCTCAGAAAGGGCGAGGACGCCGAAAGCTCCATGCAGGCACTGCGCAGCATTGCGCCCGACTGCATCGTGGTGGTGGCATACGGTCAGATACTTCCGAAAGAGGTGCTTGAGCTGCCGAGATACGGCTGTATAAACGTGCATGCGTCGCTGCTGCCGATGTACAGGGGCGCTGCGCCTATACAGAGGGTGATACAGGACGGCTGCACCGTAAGCGGTGTTACCACGATGTACATGGCAGAGGGTCTTGATACGGGCGATATGATTCAGAAGGAAGAGGTGGCTATCCCCGAGGATATGACGGGTGCACAGCTGCACGACAGACTTTCCGCATGCGGTGCGGCGCTTATCGTAAAGACGCTTGCGGCGCTGGAGGACGGCACTGCGGTGCGCACCGTGCAGGAGGGCGATACCTGTTATGCGTCCATGATATCAAAGGAAGAGCTGAAGATAGATTTCACAAAGCCTGCAAAGCAGGTGTACGATTTTATAAGAGCCATGTCCGATTCTCCCTGCGCATACACCATGCTTGACGGAAAGCGCATGAAGGTGTATATGTCAAGGCTCGTGCAGGGCGTGAGCGGTGAGCCAGGCACGGTCGCTGACCCAGACAGCTTCACGGTGGCATGCGGCGACGGCAACGGAGTTGCCTTTACCGAGGTGCAGCCCGAGGGCGGAAAGCGCATGGACACGGCGGCATATTTAAGAGGAAAAAAACCGCAGAAGGGCA
>JAGAKC010000006.1 GCA_017848155.1 Oscillospiraceae bacterium
ATTTGTCAATACCTTTTTAAAATTTTTTTGCTTTCTTACAGAAAAAATCTTATATTGAATATATTCCGCTGTTATTCTATCAGTCTTTACACCATTCCGACTGCATAGAGTCACAAAAGCCTGCTCATAAGATGGTAGTAGATGGTAATCACAATAGTTGAATTGCATTTTCCTCAAAAACAGCACCTGTTTATTCATACTTGCTCATCATCTTTTTCAATTCCTGCTTATACTCCTCAACAAAATCATCCGGAGCAAGCACCTTTATCCAGCTGCCCTGAGATAAAAGGTACATCATAATTCCTGTTCCATACACTTCCGCCTCTACAATAGCAGTCCTGCCTTTCATATCAAGTACTACCGCTGTAGGAAGTCTGTCAAGTATCGCCTGCAGCGAAGGTCCGCAGAATTCAAATCGAACTGTGCGACACTTTCCCGGAAACATAAACTGTATCTTCTTACGAAGCTCACCCTCATCAAAATCGATCTTTCTGTCAAGCTCAAAATGAGTTCTGTGCTCGATCATATCCGCTATCCTGTCAACACGGAAATAGACAGGCGTATTACTCTCGCCATCACACTTAAAAGCTATAAGATAGAAATAATACTCACTGAACATCAACGACACAGGACGCAGTCTGTGAGATACCTTTTCCCTGCTCATCTTGTAATATGTGATGCTTATTTCTGTACGACTGCGTATATGCCCCGCAAGCTGCCACAAACGGTCGACAACTCCGTCACAATCTCTTCTGACTTCACAATAATGATATTTTTCCTTTGCAATAAGGCTTTCCAGCAATACCTTATCCTTTGCTGACGTAAATTGCTTCAGCTTGCCTATAATAGTCAAAAGCTCCTGCTTGCTCAGTCCCCTGCTTCCTATAAGTATCTTTATTACTGCCAACAACTCACTGTCACGCAGAAAATCATCAAACTTCAGATCATAACACTTATCACTGCGACTGTACAAAAGCTCCGCATGACCTGCAAGCTCCCTGTTTTCTGCAAGGAACATCCTTATCTCGTTGATGCTTCTCGCAATACTTTTCGGAGATACTCCATACTCGTTAGCAAGCGCAGATGTGGTAAGCTTTTCTCCACGAAGTCCTCTTAAAAAGATCGCAAGTGTACGATCAGTCCTTTCCGTTGACATAGCCAGCCCCCCTTGTTGATTCCAGTATAGCATAATTGATCATTATCTGCAAGTTATTAAATGATATAAGGATATAATAAACGCTTGCCGTTTATTATGCCATGACCGCAAACACAAAGTGTTTGAAAGCTGCGTCAGCAGCGCCGTTGAAAACGGCAAGGTCAGTCGTTCAATGAGATCAGCACAATTGCGCAGGCAATTGATCTGAGCTGATCTCATTATACCATATGAAACAGACACACATATGTCCGTATAAGATGGAGCAGATATCTTCTTAATATAAAACAAAATACTCCTCTCTGTACATCCCGGGAACAGATAAGGAGTATTCTTCATAAACAGTATTTTATTTGAAAGATTTTTTTACACGGTCACACACCTGTCCCATCTGACAGGTATAATAAATGCAATGGCAACTCAATCGATATCATCGATGCATGAAAAAAATGTTTTTACAAGTGCTATAGCTCCGGCTATCTCTTTATCGGAACGACCACGTATCAATTCGGACCATTCCCTGATACTTGTTTCCTCTGCATCCATAGATGTTCCGTTTATCAGATAATCCGCAGTAACATGGAACTTCTCTGCAAGCTTTACCATTATATCCATGCTCGGATTTCTTTTATCCGCTTCAATAAGCGCAATATAGCTCTCGCTTATATACAGCGCATCAGCAAGCTGCAGCTGAGTCAGACCTTTTTCACGGCGAAGCGCCCTGACTCTCTGGCCGAATGTGTATTTCATGTTCTCACTTCCTTATCATTTAAGTATAACATAGAAACATACCCTATATCCTTACTGCAAGAAAATATATTCTTGACAAATGGTAAACATGGATGTATAATCAATATATCTAAATATAAACAGAAAGGTGTTATGAATCATGTCACAAAGATCATTTCCACTGTTAGGC
>JAGAKC010000422.1 GCA_017848155.1 Oscillospiraceae bacterium
ATCTTTCTTGCGAATTTCTCCTCGCCATAGGCAAAGAGTATGCGGGAAAGCTCGTCCTCCCCGTATTCGTTTACAACATCGCGCGCAGAGAGTCCCTCTCCGCTCATGCGCATATCAAGCGGAGCGTCGTTATGAAACGAAAAGCCCCTTTCGGCGGTATCCAGCTGATGCGATGACACACCGAGGTCTGCGATGATGCCGTCGAGCTTATCTATCTGAAGCTCATCCAGCACAGCACGAAGCTCGCAGAAATTTCTCCTGACAAAAGTTACAGGCATACCCTTCAGCCGCTCCCCAGCCGCCGCAAGTGCCTGTGGATCCTGATCGAAGCAGATCAGCCGTCCCCCGTCCAGACGCCTTGCAAGCTCCAGACTATGGCCTCCGCCTCCCGTGGTGAGATCTGCGTAAACGCCCTTTGGGTCTGAAAACGCACCGTCCACCGTTTCTTTAAGCAATACAGTTACATGTGAAAATTCCATTACAGACCGATCTCCTCCGCAAACGCAGCGATATCATCGGGAGATATTCTGTTATTATATTCCTCCCAAAGCGCCTTGTCCCAGATCTCCGCATGGTCGTCCATACCGATGACAACGACCTCGGAGGTAAGCTCTGCGTAAGCACGCAGTGCGGCAGGCAGCGCAATTCTGCCCTGCTTGTCAGGCTCTGCCTCGCATGCACCGCCGAACAGAAAACGTTCGATGGGCAGCCTTACCTTGGAGGGCTTTCCCTTTAAGCTCTCCCTGATAGAATTCCAGCTCTGCTCTGTATGTACCGTAAGGCATGTTTCACCTATCGTCCTGGAAATAAAGAAACGTTCGCCGAGTGACTCTCGCAGCTTTGCGGGGAAGTTCATACGTCCCTTGCTGTCTATAGTATGTTCAAACTCGCCGTACATCTCCTTTCCCCCTTTCCGGTCAATAGTTCCCCTGGAAACAAACTGCCATGATTTCCGCCCTCCTCAGGCGGAGCTTTCCGTAGAATTTGTTATTTTCCCGTATAAATGTGGAATGTGGTTTTTTCTGTTTCAGGTCCACCTGTGGATGTTCTCCCCACTTTGATGAATTTTTCACCACTTTTCCCCACTCTTAAAGTATACACTGGTTTTTCTTTTTTTGCAAGAGTTGTCATTCAGATTTTGAAGAAAAAGTGAAATAAATTTTTGTTCATCTTTTTGTGCACTTTGCATAAAATATAACCTGCAATTCAGTGATAAGTCATCAAAAAATCGTCGAATTTCCACAACATGTCGTGGCGGAAGTCGATTTTTAGCCTACATGATGTGGTTTTCAACCAAAACCTACACCATACGTGCGCATATGATGTACACCGCCGCATACCGAGTGACATTTATTAACATTCCCAATTTGTGGGTGGATAATACTTTTTTATCCAAAAAACATCTCCGCTGCATACTGACCGCAGCGGAGATAAACAAAACATAAAGAGGACTATTTTCAGCCATACTAAGTCCACGCCATTCCCGATAACGGCATGGAAAGGCTGTCAGAAGCTGCCGCAGAAACGGTTCGTTGCCGTCATCATGGCACGCACGGCAAGAGGAATCTCCTCCCGTGCGTCCATGGGCAGCGGAGTTTTTTCTGCTTCAGGGATACTGTCACCGCCCGAGCGGTCTTTCTTTAACAGCACTTTTCCTTGAAGCTGAGGCAGTCAGTGCACTGGGACTGAGTGGGGTTGCCCTCGTGAGTGCCTACCTCGATACGGTCGAGGGAGCAGTAGTTGTCATTGCAGCAGTGATACTCACAATTCTTTACTGTACATCCGATATGCTTGTTTGCAAATTCTGTACCCATAATAAACTTCCTTTCGTAAAAAAAAATAAAGGGCACACGGACATTCCGTGTGCCGCAGAAGTATTATCTGCAATTTCATTCGGATTATTCACAGCTGTCAGATATGATCCATGACCTCATACTATGACTCCAAGGCGAGTGAGGAAGCAGATGATGTTTTATCGTTCGTCTTGTCTTATCAGTTTACGAATGGCATTTACTGCACATCTGATAGCTCTCTCGCTGCTCTCGCAGTTGAAGTCGGGCAGCTTCAGCTTGGTGCGCTCCACATTCCACAGTGCGGTCAGCACCGCACCTGCACGCACGCCCCTGCACTGAGCCACGGAGAATATCGCCGCAGCCTCCATCTCGGATGTAAGGCAGCCGCACTTCACATACATATCCCACGCATCGGACAGCTTGTGCGCAACTCCCGTGGTGTTTGGGTCTATCTCGCCGTAGAAATTATCCTTGCTGTGCACCACTCCCACATGACAGCGGTCGCCGTCCTTGTCGGTGGAAAGCTCGTCGCCTGCTTCCTTCAGCGCTCTCATGACCTCGAAATCCGCTACAGCGGGATAGTGGTCGGGAAGATACTCGTAGCTCGTGCCCTCACTGCGTATCGCAGCGGAAGCCACAACGATATCTCCGCCGAATACCTTAAGGTCCATGCCGCCGCTCGTGCCTACTCTTATAAAGGTATCAGCGCCGCACATTATAAGCTCCTCCACGGCTATCGCAGCAGAAGCGCCGCCTATTCCCGTGGAGCATACGCTGACCTTTACTCCGTCGAGATATCCCGTGTAGGTGGTGTATTCACGATTCTGTGCGATGAGCTGCGCATCGTCCAGCAGTGCGGCTATCTTCGGCACTCTGTCCGGGTCGCCGGGAAGTATCACATACCTGCCGATGTCGCCCGTTTTCGTTTTCAGGTGGAAGCGGATGTCCTCGGAAATGATAGAAGCCATATTAATCCTCCTTGTCGCCGAGAATGGAGGGCGCAGGTGCGCTGTCCCTTTCATTCTTCTTGTCCAGCCATCTTGGAATGAATACCAGCATGGCAATGCTTACGGATATAATGGTGATGAAGATACAGGGCATCATGATGGCGGCAGGACTTCTCTCGCTGCCCATAAGGTCATGAGCCGACATCATCATCGAGTATGACACCAGCGTCAGCACCGTGGCGCTGCCGTGTATAGCGGAAGCTATCCTTGAAAAGCCGAGTATCAGCACGAAAGTACCGATGATATAGATGATAGAGGATATCAGCCACATGTTATTCGCAGGTAATATGTAGGCTGCGATGCTGTTTATAAGCTCTGCGGTCTTTTCGGACATGGAGTCGGTCACCACAAGGGAGCCTGCATACTCCTGCCCCATTATCACCGAGCCGAATATTCCCAGCACCATCGCAAATATCGTGGTGATGATGAGCGACAGCACCTCCAGCACGATGATGACGATGCCGCTCATCCTTGACGCCACATAGCGGTGAAAAAGTCCCGTCTTTATGTAGAAGCGTCCGTCGGCAGCCGCCTTTTCCTTTATCTTCTTCTTTGATTCAAGTTTGTAATTTTTAGCCATAAATGCGCCTTTCATATGCTGCCCGAAACGGGAGCAGGAATTATTACAGATATATTGTACCATGTCTGCGCCGAAAAATCAACCGATTTTTGTGATAAAAGCGCCCGAAAGAAGCAATGCTCCCCTCGGGCGGTAAAGTTACTCTGCCTTGCTCTCTTTTTCGAGCCTTTCACGCTCTGCCTGCGGAAGCCTTAAGTAGCTCGGCATGAGCGCTGCCGCTTCGACAGGCTCCCTGCCCTCTGCCGCAAGGCACACGCCAAGGCCACGCTGATAGCGCAGTGCAGGCGGCGCAAGTGTGAAGCTGTGCTCCGTGACATTGTCGAGAAGCTCCGCACCGTCACCTGCAAGGATGACCCTGCCCTGAAGCTGCTTAAGCTCCTCATAAAGGTCGGCGGACTTCACAGCCCTGTCCTCGCAAAGACGGGAGATGACGCCGTTTTCGCTCCTGAAGAGCGCATTGTACACCTGTCCGCAGCGTGCATCCATCGCACAGCAGATAATACCGTCGATGCCGACAAAATTGTATGCGATGGCTTCAAGAGTGGACACGGGCAGGCACTTTTTTCCTGCGCCCACAGCCATACCCTTGACGCTCGCAATGCCGATGCGCAGTCCCGTGAATGACCCGGGGCCTGCGGTCACGGCGATAACGTCCACGTCGCAGAGCTCCACCTCCGCACTTTTCAGCATGCTCTCCACCATGGGAAGCAGCGTCTGCGAGTGGGTGTGCTTCGTGTTGAGAAACTGCTCTGCGATGACCTTTCCGCCGTCGTACAGTGCGCAGCCTGCGGTTATCGCGGATGAATCTATGCCTAAGATCATTGTCTGCCTCCGTTACAGCCTGATGGCTGTTTCAATAGCTATCTTCAATATACTCTCGCGCAAGTCCTCGGACAATCTGCCTAGGATGCGGCTGTCCCACTGCTCTCCGTCAAGACAATCCGCCGCGTACAGATACTGATACACCTCATAGCCGCGGAACTGTGCAGCAGCCATTATCGAAGCGCACTCCATCTCAACAACGGAGCAACCCTCGCTCCTGCGCTTTTCCATGTTATCGCGCGTTTCGCGGTAGACAGCGTCGGTAGTCCACGTCTTTGTCCTGTTATACGGTACGGAAAGCTCATCAAATATCTCAGCGAGCCTGTCCGCGGACTTCACCTCTATGAAATCCGAGGGCGGTGCATAATGATAGCTCGTGCCCTCGTCACGGTAGGCTGCTGTCGGAACTAACAGATGACCTGCGGTTATATCCTTGTCAAGCGAGCCGCAGGAGCCGAAATACAGCACCTTTTTCGCGCCAAGCGCGTGAAGCTCTTCCAGTAATCCTACCGCCGCCGCACCGCCGATGGTGCTGCAGAAAAAACCAAGCTTTCTGCCGTTGTACTCAAAGCTGTACACAGGTATCCAGTAGGCGGCCGACAAAACGAACGCCACCTCCGGTGTGACCATCTCGGAAAGCTGAGAGGTAAAGCGGTCATCAAACGTTACTATGAGCGTTTCGGGCATCTTGGGATCTGGCTGCATAACATCGCGCGCGGAAAATATCTCTGCGCTTTTACTGTCAAATGTATCGATAATACTCATATCAATCTCCGAAATACTTGCCGCTTACCGTAATTTTTCTTCCAGTTTCGGACAGCTTTTCGATGCTTACTGTGATGACCTCGCCAAGCTCGTCTTTAAGCTCTGCGATATTCTCGCTCCACTCCGCCGCAATTATTCCGCCACGGTCAAGGTAGTCGAAAAATCCGATAGCATACAGGTCGTCGTAGCTGTCGATGCGATACAGGTCGAAATGAAACAGCGGAAGTCTGCCCTCATACTCATTCACAAGGGCAAAGGTGGGACTTGTGACCTCGTCGTCAACTCCGAGATACCGTGCGATGCCCTTTGTGAAGTGGGTCTTTCCTGCGCCCATGTCGCCCTCGTACAGGATGATATCGCCTGCCGAAAGGCTCGCTGCGACCTTTTCCGCCGCAGCAAGCGTTTCCTCCACAGAATTTGTTATGAACTCCATCATATCAGAAAAGTCCGCTTATAGTGCCGTCCTCGGCAACGTCGATATTGTTTGCGGCGGGCACCTTGGGAAGTCCGGGCATGGTCATGATGTCGCCCGTGTAGACTACCACGAAGCCTGCGCCGTTGGAAACTCTCACATCGCTTACGGTGATGTTGAAGCCCTCGGGCTTTCCGAGCTTTGCAGGGTCATCGGAGAGTGAATACTGTGTCTTTGCGCAGCATACGGGCACTCTGTCAAGACCGAGCGCCTCTATCTCCTTTATAGCCTTTTCGGCAGCTGCGGTGTAGCTTACGCCGTCAGCACCGTAGATATTCTTTGCGATGATGTCCAGCTTCTCCTTGATGGTGAGCTTCTCGTCGTAAAGCGGTCTGAAATCGCTCTTTTCGGTGTCGATGGTGTCGACCACAGCGTTTGCAAGCTCTATCGCACCGTCGCCGCCCTTTAAGAATACATCGGAGAATGCCACCTTGACGCCCTTGTCCTCGCAGTACTTGCGTACAGCTGCGATCTCTGCGTCGCTGTCGGTGTAGAAGTGGTTGATAGCCACAACGACAGGCACACCGTACTTCTTCATGTTCTCGATATGTACACCGAGATTCACGATGCCCTTGTTGAGCGCCTCCACATTCTCTGTGGTGAGGTCGGGCTTTGCAACGCCGCCGTTGTATTTCAGCGCACGGATGGTGGCTACCAGCACCACGCAGTCAGGCTTAAGACCTGCAAAGCGGCACTTGATGTCAAAGAACTTCTCTGCGCCGAGGTCGGAGCCGAAGCCTGCCTCGGTGATGGTGTAGTCAGCGAGCTTCATAGCGAGCTTTGTGGCTCTTACGGAGTTGCAGCCGTGGGCGATGTTTGCGAAAGGACCGCCGTGGATGATGGCAGGATTGTTCTCAAGCGTCTGGACGAGGTTGGGGTTGATCGCCTCCTTAAGCAGTGCGGTCATGGCTCCCACAGCCTTTACGTCCTTTGCATAGACAGGCTCGCCGTTGTACTTGAACGCAACGAGGATGTTTCCAAGGCGCTCCTTAAGGTCGTTCAGGTCAGCCGCAAGGCACAGGATAGCCATTATCTCGGACGCAACGGTGATCTGAAAGTGGTCCTCTCTCGGAATACCGTTCACCTTGCCGCCCATGCCGACAACGCAGTTTCTGAGCGCTCTGTCGTTCATGTCAAGGCAGCGCTTGAACAGGATGCGTCTTACGTCGATCTGAAGCTCGTTGCCCTGCTGGATGTGGTTGTCGATCATAGCCGCAAGCAGGTTGTTTGCCGCTGTGATGGCGTGCATGTCGCCCGTAAAGTGGAGGTTGATGTCCTCCATGGGCACTACCTGGGCATAGCCGCCGCCCGCAGCGCCGCCCTTGACGCCGAAAACAGGACCGAGTGACGGCTCACGCAGTGCAAGACATGCCTTCTTTCCGATCTTGTTCATGCCCTCTGCAAGACCTACAGAAGTGGTGGTCTTGCCCTCTCCTGCGGGAGTGGGGTTGATGGCTGTGACAAGTATCAGCTTTCCGTCAGGCTTGTCGGCAACTCTGTCGATGAGCTTCTGGGACAGCTTCGCCTTGTAGTGTCCGTAAGGCTCCAGCTCCTCCTCGGAAACGCCGAGCTTAGCCGCAACGTCCTTTATCTTCATCATTTTCGCCTGCTGAGCGATCTCGATATCTGTGAGCATAGTAAATACCTCCGCAAAATAATCATTTTTATTGTCAGACAGCGCTGTTTTTCAGCCTGTTCTGTAGTTCAGTCAGCCAATCGGGAGCATTTTCTCCCTTTATCAGCAGTCTGCCGTTTTTAAATTCCGCCTTTTCAACAAAGCCGTTCTCGTTGTCATATAATCTTACCTCGTTGCAGTACGGCAGCACTGCGATAAGGTCATCGAACCGCTTTCCGTAGCGGCGCAGCACATCCTCCGACGGGATATCGTGACCACCCTTTTCGACACGGTTCTTTATACGTCTTAAGCTCTCCTCGGCAGAATCCACGCCGATGTAATACAGCCTTATGAAATAGTCAAGCTCTCTTGCTCTCCTGATGGTCTTAAGCGTCCTCACGCCCGAAAGCGTCGTTTCCTGCGTAAAGTTCACGCCCATTTCAAGGCTTCTGTTGATGCGTTCTATGGCAGCGATACCGCCCTTAAGCCTGTCACCGCCAAGCTCCGCTGTTATCCTGTCGGTGTCGATGATAACGCCAAGCTCGCTGCTCTCACCGATAAGAACACCGGTAAAGCTGCTTTTGCCTACTCCGTTCACGCCTGCTATAATAGTATACATCTTCATGACATATCCCTCCTGACAGCATCAGAACAAGCTTATCTGTGAAATATCCTTTTTGGAGAGCGCACCTGCGGACGGGATAGTCTTTGTACGGAAATCCTCGGGGTCCTTAAGGTCGCTTGCTTCAAGCAGGTATGCGCCCGTAAGCTCCGCCTTTGTAAGGCGCATCACCTGAACGCCCTGGGTATCTCTGGTGGCTTTAGGCAGCACCAGCGCCGTGTTGAACACCAGCACCTTGCCTGCGGACGACTTAAGTGCGAAATCCGCCTCGCCGTCGATGACGAACATCGCCACCACCTCGGACAGGTCGGAATACGCATTAGCCAGCTTCTTGCGCTTTGTTTTGGTCTCAAAGGAGGACAGCGGTATCTTTGCGCACTTGCCGTTTCTGAAGAATATCACCAGCTGCTCCCTGTATTCCTCGGTCACAGCCATGAACGTGATGTTCTCGCCCTCGTCAAGACCCAGCTTCGCCGGGACATAGTCACCCATGACGCTCGCCTTTGTTTCCTCGAAATCAAGGCAGCGGCTCTTGTAGCACTGGAACCTGTCCGTAAAGAACAGCAGCTCGCTGTTGCTGGACACCTCACGCTGCCAGATGACCTCGTCGCCCTCCTTCAGCTTCTGCTGATTGCTCATGCGCAGCGACTGGGGAGTTATCTTCTTGAAGTAGCCCTCCTTCGTGAAGAAAATGTTCACGGGATAAGCCTTCGGCTTCTCCTCCTCGATGTCCGCAGCCTCCTCCGCAACGTCGTACAGGAACATGGTGCGGCGTGGCTGACCATACTTCTTTATGATGTCACGAAGCTCGTCGATGATGAGCCTGCTTATCTTCTTCACATCGCCGAGGATGCCCTCCATCTCGGCTATCTCCTTTTCAAGGTCGTCGGTCTCCTGCGTCCTTTTGAGGATATATTCACGGTTGATGTGCCTTAGCTTTATCTCCGCCACATATTCCGCCTGCACCTCGTCGATACCGAAGCCTATCATGAGGTTTGGTACTACCTCTGCCTCCTCCTCGGTCTCACGGATGACCTTTATCGCATAGTCGATATCCAGCAGTATCTTCTTAAGACCAAGCAGCAGATGCAGCTTCTCCTTTTTCTTCTGGAGATCGAAATACACACGTCTGCGCACGCACTGCCTGCGGAATTCTATCCACTCGGACAGTATCTCGTAAACGCCCATTACACGTGGAGTGCCCTCGATGAGCACGTTGAAGTTGCAGTTGAAGTTATCCTGAAGCGGCGTCAGCCTGAACAGCTTCTGCATGACTGCGTCGGGGTCGTTGCCCTTTTTCAGGTCGAAAGCGAGCCTCAGACCCGAAAGGTCAGTTTCATCACGCACATCGGATATCTCTTTCAGCTTTCCGTCCTTTACAAGCTCCACGACCTTGTCGATTATCGCCTCGACCGTGGTGGAGGGCGGTATCTGCGTGACCTCGATGCAGCGTGCTTCCTTGTCGTAGCTGTAAACGGCACGAACCTTTACCGCACCAAGACCCGTGCGGTAGACCTTTTCCATCTCCGCCTCGTCATAGACGATGTAGCCGCCGCCCGAGAAATCGGGACCCTTAAGCGTTGAGAGCACGTTGTGCTCGGGGTCCTTCATAAGGGCGATGGTGGTCTCGCACACCTCTGCGAGGTTAAAGGAGCAGATATTGCTTGCCATGGAAACGGCAAGACCGAAGTTCGAATTTACAAGCACCGACGGGAATCTCACGGGAAACAGTGACGGCTCCAGCATGGTGTTGTCGTAGTTCGGTATCATGTCCACGGCGTCCTTGTCGATCTCGGCAAAAAGCTCGGCGGAGATGCCCTCCAGCTTTGCCTCGGTGTATCGTGCCGCAGCGTAAGCCATATCACGGGAGTACGCCTTGCCGAAGTTGCCCTTGCTGTCGACATACGGATGCAGCAGCGCCTCGTTTCCACGGGCAAGTCTTACCATTGTTTCATATATAGCGGCGTCGCCGTGGGGGTTC
>JAGAKC010000423.1 GCA_017848155.1 Oscillospiraceae bacterium
CAATAGCTGTGTACTGCGGTGGCGATGCTGACCGCAGTACATGTGATTTATAGGGCATTTCTGCCCACTGGGAGGAGATGATCGTATTTCTTCGGGATTTGACGGAAAGATAATCAGAGCGGTCGGCGGAAACTACTACGTTGACGTTAGTGACGGCGACAGAAAGGGCGAGGTCGTGAAATGCAGCGCAAGAGGCATATTCCGCCTTGACGGGATAAGTCCCTGCGCAGGCGATAATGTCCGTGTGCAGACGGAGGACAACACCGACCCTGTCATCGCCGAAATATATGAGCGCAAGAACTATCTGATACGTCCGCCGCTTGCGAATCTTGACGGGATAGTGTTTGTGAATTCGTGCATCGAGCCGCTTCCTAACAGGTTCGTGCTGGACAAGCTGGTGGCGATCGCCGACAGCAAGGGCATCGAGCCGCTGGTGGTGTTCACAAAGACCGACCTGAAGGACGCAGGCGATATCATAGATGTATACCGCAGCATCGGTATAGATGTCTGCCTTGTAAACAATATGACGGGCGAGGGCGCAGAGCGTGTGATGGGCTTCATAAGCGGCAGAGTTACCGCATTCGTTGGAAACTCGGGCGTTGGCAAGTCAAGCCTTATGAACGTGCTTTTCCCCGAGCTTTCACTGGAAACTGCCCACATCAGCAAGAAGCTGGGCAGAGGCAGGCACACCACACGACAGGTGGAGATGTACAGGCTTGCGGGCGGCTACGTGGCGGATACTCCGGGCTTTTCCACGGTGGAAACGGAGCGTTATTGCAGGATACCGAAGGGCGAGCTGGACATGGCTTTCCGTGAATTCGGCGAGTTCATGAACGAGTGTCAGTTTGCGGACTGCGCCCATATTAAGGAAAAGGGCTGTGCGGTGCGTGAGGCGGTCGAAAACGGCAGGATAGCACGCTCACGCTATGACAGCTATCTCAGAATGTACGAGGAAGCGAGCAGGAGAAATGAGTGGGAGTAATATAGCGTCGATAATATGCGGAGCGCCTGACGGAAGTCTTGACCGCAGCCTTGTGGAGGGACTTGTCATCTGCGCTGACAAGGGCATGGAGCACGCTGCGGCGGCAGGCATCACACCTCACATAGTGGTGGGCGACTTTGACAGCAGCACTGTGCTACCGCCTGACGGCATCGAGTGCATCAGGGTATCTCCCATAAAGGACGACACAGACGCAATGCTTGCCGCAAATACGGCTATAGAGCGTGGCTGTACTGTGCTGAGGTTCTTCTGTGCCCTTGGCGGACGGTTTGACCACACCTTTGCGAATGTACAGATGCTTCAGCACCTGCATGAACGGGGGATATACGCAGAGCTTTACGGCGGCAGCGAGAGGATAAGGCTGCTGCATGAGGGAGATTCGGTGCGCATCCCGCGCTTTGAGGGGTTCGTTTCGCTTTTTTCCTACACGGCTGTCGCAGAGGTGACCGAAACAGGTATGAAATACCCCTTGCAGCACTACGCCCTCGACCACGGCTTTCCGCTCGGCGTAAGCAATGAGGTGGCCGAGGAATACGGAGAGATCATCCTGCACAGCGGAACGGCGATACTGTGCGAGTATCACGGGGCGTAGCTTGCCGCAGATTGTTACAGTTTGGTTACATTTTCGGTGAACTACTTGATTTTTCGGGTATGTGATGATAAAATTATTATATATAAGTGATATATCAGGAGGTACGTTATGAGGATACGTCAGAGGACATTAAGCATGCGTATGCTGCTGGTGTTCATGTTTACGACCATGTTCGGAGCGTTCACGGTCACTGCCTCTGCTGCAGCAAAGGTGAAGATGAGCAAGGCTTCTGTCACTATCGCAGTGGGAGAGACCTATGAGCTTCAGCTTCTCAATTCAAGCGGCACTGTGAAGTGGTCGACGGACAAGAAGTCTGTTGCCACGGTAAAAAATGGCAAGGTGACCGCAAAGAAAACAGGTACTGCGACCATCACGGCAAAGTACAAGTCAAAGTCCTACACATGCACAGTAAACGTGGTCAAATATCGCGTATACGGCAAAAAGACCAGCCTTACTGTCGGCAAGTCCATGCAGCTTAGCGTTAAGGGCAAGGTGGGAAGCAAGACCGTAAAATGGAGCAGCTCTGACAACTCTGTACTTAAAGTAGATCAGAAGGGCAAGGTCACAGCTGTCGGAGTTGGTACAGCAAAGATATACGCAATGATCGACGGTCAGCGCTACTACAAGACCATCAAGGGCAAGTGTGCCGTACCCGATGACGGCGAGGTGCTGAACATCTGGTGCTGGAACGACGAATTCCAGCAGCTGGTGGTGAACTACTACCCCGATTATGTGGAGCTGACAGACGAGATAGGCATGATCGGAGATGTGGTGGTGTACTGGTACATCCAGCCTGATTTCGACGGCGATTATCAGCAGTACATAGATACCATGCTGACATATGGAGATGATGCCTTTGAAAAGGACGACCTTATAGATATCTTCCTCGTGGAGGCAGACTATGCTGACAAGTACCTCAACAGTGACTATGTTTTACCCGTGCGTGAGATCGGTATAACCAAAAAGTACACCGATGATATGTACGATTACACAAAGCAGATCGGCTCTGACGATGACGGTCTTTTAAAGGCAGTTTCATGGCAGGCTGCCCCCGGCGTTTTCGCATACAGACGTGATATAGCAAAGAAAGTGCTCGGCTATGACGATCCCGACAAGGTGGCAAAGGCTATCTCCACATGGGACAAGTTCACATCTGTTGCGTCAAGGATGAAGAAGCAGGGCTACTGCATGACCTCCTCCCATGACGAGCTGCTGAGAGTGTTTATGAACAGCGCCGACGCACCTCTCGTAAAGAGAAACACTATCACTCTCAATGACGAGGTCATGGACTGGATAGAGATGTGCAAGCTCTATGCCGATACAGGCTACAGCGCCTGCGCCGAGATATGGAGCGAGGAATGGATGAGCGGCACGAATGAGAACGTGTTCGGATATTTCTATCCCACATGGGGCGTGAACTTCACACTTCCCGGCTCCGCATATGACACCTACGGCGACTGGGCTGTCTGTGAAGCTCCCGAGCCTTACTACTGGGGCGGCTCGTGGCTGTGTGCCGCAAGCACCACCGACAACGCATCTCTCGTGGCAGATATCATGCAGACTCTCTGCTGCGATATGACCGTGATGTACAGCATCTCCACAGGCGAGGAAAGGGATTTTTCCAACAACGCTTCCGCAAATGCGGTGGCTGCAAGGGGCAAGAGCGGCGATAAGTTCCTCGGCGGTCAGAACAGCTTCAAGGTGTTCAACAGCGTTGCAGAGGACATAAAGCTCCCTGACAGCACTATCTATGATGCGGATATCATGACCGCACTTCAGATATGCTTTGCAGACTACTTTGAGGGCATCATTGATTTCGACGAGGCACTGGACAGCTTCTATGAAATGGTCATCTCACAGCATCCCAATCTCAGAAGGCCATCAGTGCTTCCTAAAGAGCCGTAAATAACAATAACTCGCAGAGTGATATGCTCTGCGAGTTTTTTTGTAACAAAATCCGTGCCTTGGAATAGTATGTGGTGAGGGGCGAAGCTGCCCTGTAATTTCAGCACGGGAGGTGACGGTATGAAAAGGCGCAGAAAGCACAGGGGCGGCAGATGCGGCGGCGCAGCAGTGCTTGCGGCGGCTGCATTTTTCGGAGCGCTGCTGTGCCTGTCGTTTTTTTCGGTGAAGCTGCTGCTGTTTGGTATCGCAGTGCTGTTTATCGTGCTGGGTGTATTTCTTATCAGGCTTTGAAAGGGGAGTTACATATGAAGATAGTAGTGGTCAGAAGCCCTCGTCTGTTTGCAGGTATCTTAAGAGCTATATTCGGAATAAAGAAGCAGGACAGGGAAATTCAGCCATAGTTTTGGAAACTGTCCCGAAAAGTGCTTGAATTTTGCTGCCATACGTGATACAATATTACCACTGAATATGCAGAGGTGATAATTTGTACAGAGTTTCTTTTACGGGTTACAGACCGTCAAAGCTCCCGTTTTTTGGTGAGGACGACCCGATGTGTGCGGCGCTGAAGGCACGTATTTCTGACAAGGTGGAGGAGCTTTACAGGCTCGGCGCAACAGGGTTTTTCACAGGCATGGCGCTGGGTGTGGATACATGGGGCGCAGAGGCGGTGCTGTCGCTTCAGAAAAAGCACCCCGAGGTACGGCTGTATGCCATGATACCCTGCCGTGGTCAGGAGAATAAATGGAGCGCAGCTGACAAGCAGCGCTATGCCCGTATCCTGCAGCTTTGCAGCAAGGTGCTGTGCATAAGTCCCGAGTACACATCGGACTGCATGCATAAGCGTAACCGTGCCCTTGTGGACATCTGCGACTTTCTTGTCGCAGTGTACGACGGACGCAGCGGCGGCACGCAGTACACCGTAAACTACGCCGAAAAACAGGGCAAACGTGTGATAGTCATTCCACCTGTATAAAAATCAAGGCAGCCAAAAAGGCTGCCTTTTCTATGCTATAAATTATCAGATCATGCTGTCTTCCCAGCAGGAGGGCGCTTCAAGACCGAACATCTTAACAACCGTGGGAGCCACGTTTGCAAGACCGTACTCGCCGTCCTTGATGGTGTACTTTACATCCTTGTCGTAGATGATGAAAGGAACAGGGTTCAGGGAGTGAGCTGTTCTTACGTTTACCTCGCCCTTCTTGTTCTTCTCCAGCATCTCGTCAGCGTTGCCGTGGTCAGCTGTTACCAGCATTGTCACACCGTACTCGTCGCATACGTCCTTAAGACGTGCAAGACCGATATCAACGGACTCAACACCGATGATGGTAGCAGCCATGCTGCCTGTGTGTCCTACCATGTCGCCGTTGGGGAAGTTGCAGCGCAGGAAGTCGTACTTCTTTGACTTGATAGCCTCGATAAGAGCGTCAACTATCTCTGCGGACTTCATCCAGGGGCGCTGGTCGAAGCTTACGTTGTCGGAGGGTATCTCCACGTACTCTTCAAGCTCCTCGCTGAACTTGCCGCTCTTGTTGCCGTTCCAGAAGTAGGTAACGTGACCGTACTTCTGTGTTTCGGAGATAGCGTACTGCTTCATGCCTGCGTTCACGAATACCTCGGAGAGAGTATTTGTGATCTCGGGCGGATTTACAAGGTATCTTGCAGGAAGCTTAAGGTCGCCGTCGTACTGCAGCATACCTGCGTAGCATACGTCAGGCTTCTTGCCTCTGTTGAAGTATGTGAACTCGTCCATATCGAATGCCATGGACATCTCGATAGCACGGTCGCCACGGAAGTTGAACAGGATAACGCTGTCGCCGTCAACGATCTTTCCTACAGGCTCGCCGTTCTCTGCGATAACGAATGCAGGGAGGTCCTGATCGCTGGTAACGCCTGTTTCGGCAACCAGTGTGTCGAACGCTTCGATAGCGGAAGCGAACTGTCTGCCCTCGCCCTTTACATGGGTGTTCCAGCCAAGCTCTACCATCGGCCAGTCAGCCTGATATCTGTCCATCGTCAGCTTCATTCTGCCGCCGCCCGATGCGATCCTTGCGTCAAAGCCGCCGTCGTTCAGCTCTGCAAATACTGCTTCAAGCTGTTTTATGAACTCGCCGCCTGTCAGCGGAGGAACATCACGTCCGTCCAGCAGTGCGTGAACTCTTACCTTGGAAACTCCGTCAGCCTTTGCACGCTTTACCATGTTGATAAGGTGGCTGATGTTGGAGTGTACGTTACCGTCAGACAGCAGACCGATGAAATGCATGGTGCTGTTCTTGTCCTTTGCGTTCTTTGCAAGCTCCTGCCATGCAGCGGAATCGTACATCTTTCCGCTCTCGATGGACTCGTTTACGAGCTTTGCGCCCTGAGAGTAGATCTGTCCGCAGCCGAGTGCGTTGTGACCTACCTCGGAGTTGCCCATGTCGTCGTCAGTGGGAAGTCCTACTGCGCCGCCGTGAGCCTTGAGTCTTGCCATGGGGCAGTTTGCCATCATCCAGTCAAGTGTGGGGGTGTTTGCTTCTGTAACAGCGTCGCCGAGACCTGTCTTGGAGAAGCCCACACCGTCCATTACTACTAATAATACGGGTTTAGCCATGTTTGTTTCTCCTTATATTGTAGGGGCGACCTGTGGCCGCCCGTGATCTGAATAGTTTATCAGCCGTTCTCTGCTGCCTTGATGATAGTTGTGAAGTCAGCAGCCTTCAGGGAAGCGCCGCCGATAAGACCACCGTCAACGTTCTTCTTGGAAACCAGCTCAGCAGCGTTTGCAGCGTTCATGGAGCCGCCGTACTGGATAGTGATAGCCTCTGCAACGTCAGCGCCGTAGAGCTTAGCGAGTGTAGCACGGATGAATGCGCATACCTCCTCAGCCTGATCTGCTGTTGCGGTCTTGCCTGTGCCGATAGCCCATACAGGCTCGTAAGCGATAACGCACTTCTTAAGGTCGTCTGCCTCGATGCCGAAGAAGTCAAGCTTGATCTGACGAGCGATCACTTCCTCTGTGATGTTGCACTCACGCTCCCAGAGAAGCTCGCCAACGCAAACGATGGGCTTAAGACCTGCGGCAAGAGCAGCCTTTGTTCTCTTGTTTACAGTTTCGTCTGTTTCAGCGAAGTACTGTCTGCGCTCGGAGTGGCCGAGTACTACGTACTCAACGCCCATCTCTGCCAGCATGTCAGCGGAGATCTCGCCTGTGAAAGCGCCGCTCTTCTCGAAGTGGCAGTTCTCAGCGCCGATCCTGATGTTTGTGCCCTCTGTAGCAGCCAGAGCTGTTTCAAGGTTTGTGAAAGGAACGCAAGCCACGATCTCAACAGACTTTACGTCTGCTACCATGCCCTTGAGCTCGTCCAGAAGTGCCTTTGCCTCGGGACGTGTCTTGTTCATCTTCCAGTTGCCTGCGATTATTGCTTTTCTTGTTGCCTTGTTCATTGTTTTATTCTCCTTATGATTATTTTTATAGAAGTCCATCATTTCATGAACGCTTACACCGTCTATCGTCATTCCGTCCAGCCTGCAGTTTACTATTGCGGCACCTGTGAGGTCGCATTTTTCAAGACTCGCACCGCTGAGATCGCATTGCAGAAAGCCTGCGCCGCGAATATCGTTCTCGACAAAGCCTGCGCCCTTTAGCTGGGTTCGTATAAAAGCAGAGCCTTCCAGGGTGCTTTCCTCTATGTCGCAGCACAGCCTGCTGCGCTCGATACGGAGATCTTCGGAGCTGCATTCGCTTATCAGCGATATCTTTTCGTTGATAATGTTCATGGTCTACCTCAAAGAATAGGGCAGATCGCTCTGCCCTATCTGTTTTTTGGATTTAGGAATTACTTGTCCTGAATTACATCGATACCGGGAAGTACCTTACCCTCGAGGTACTCGAGAGAAGCGCCGCCGCCTGTGGAGATGTGGCTCATCTTGTCGGAGTAGCCGAGCTGTACAACAGCAGCTGCGGAGTCGCCGCCGCCGATGATCGTTGTAGCGTCAGCCTCTGCAAGACCCTTAGCTACTGCGATAGTACCCTTTGCGAGGATGGGGTTCTCAAATACGCCCATAGGACCGTTCCAGACAACAGTCTTTGCAGCCTTAGCCTCGTTAGCGAACAGCTCCATTGTCTTGGGACCGATGTCAAGACCCATCATGTCAGCAGGGATCTTGTCGGAGTCAACAACGGATACCTCTACCTCAGCGTCGATGGGGTCAGGGAATGCCTTTGTGATAGTTGTGTCGATGGGCAGGAGCAGCTTCTTGCCGTTAGCCTCTGCCTTAGCGAGCATCTCCTTGCAGTAGTCGATCTTCTCGTTGTCAACGAGGGATGTGCCTACCTCATAGCCCTTAGCCTTGAGGAAGGTGTAAGCCATACCGCCGCCGATGATGAGTGTATCGCACTTCTCGAGGAGGTTGGAGATAACGTTCAGCTTGTCAGCAACCTTAGCACCGCCGAGGATAGCAACGAAGGGACGAACGGGATCCTCAACAGCGTTGCCGAGGAAGTCGATCTCCTTGTTCATCAGGTAGCCTACAGCTGTTTCCTTAACGAACTTTGTAACGCCTGCTGTGGAAGCGTGCGCTCTGTGAGCAGAGCCGAAAGCGTCCATTACGAAGAACTCACCGTCAACGAGAGCGCCGAGCTCCTTAGCGAACTCCTCACCGTTCTTTGTTTCCTCTGCGCCACGGAAGCGTGTGTTCTCGAGAACAACGATCTCGCCGTCGTTCATAGCAGCAACAGCAGCCTTTGCGTTGTCGCCTACAACTGTATCGTCCTTAGCGAATGTTACCTTTGTGGAAACCAGCTCAGCGAGTCTTTCAGCAGCAGCCTTCAGGGAGAACTTGTCCTCAGGACCGTTCTTCGGCTTGCCGAGGTGAGAGCACAGTACGATCTTTGCGCCGTTCTCAACCAGCTTGTTGATGGTGGGAAGCGCAGCAACTATTCTGTTGTCGTTTGTGATCTTGCCTTCCTTCATGGGGACATTGAAGTCAACTCTTACGAGGACCTTCTTGCCCTTTACTGCGAGGTCTTCTACGTGTTTCTTGTTAAGCTTGCTCATTTTTTTATTTCCTTTCGTTATGAAAATATTGAACATACCATGGTGAGTCCCTTATTACCTAAGGTATATCACCCACAAGATATATTGTACTATATTTTATAGAATTTTGCAAGTATTTTTTCATATTATTTGAGAAAAAATTAACGCAACACCGCACAAAGACCACTTTTTGGTTTTGCACGCATCTTGCTTGCATCTTTTCCGTTATCTTGCACAAATTCTCCTTGACAGGCGCCAGCCTGCCTGCGTCGAATTTGTACGATCTAACGAAAGATCTGACGGCGCAATCTGCGTACGATCTTTGTGCGTTATTGCTTTTAACAGCTTGTTCAGCCTGTATTTATTGAATTTGACATAATACCGTGAGCAGTGTATAATATAGGCAGCTGCAGGGGAATATATACAGATATGAGGTGATCTTATGGATTTTATCTACTGCCCGAAATGCGGTGAAAGGCTCATGAAAAGGGAGATGGGGGACGAGGGGTTCGTGCCGTTCTGTGAAAGCTGTGAAAGACCGTGGTTTTCGTTTTCTTATCCTTGCGTCATCTGCCTTGTGGAGAATGAAGTGGGCGAGATAGCGCTGATACGGCAGACCTATGCCACGGAGCGTTTCGTGTGCGTTGCAGGCTTTATTGCGCAGGGTGAAACTGCCGAGCATGCCGCACGACGTGAGATAGCCGAGGAGATAGGTCTTGAGGTGCAGGAGCTGACTTATGTGGGAAGCTACTTTTATCGGAAGAATGACGATCTGATGCTTGGCTTTGCGGCGCAAGTGAAAAAGGCTCCGTTCACCCTTTCGGAGAACGAGGTGGAGTCTGCAAGGTGGTTTTCCGTCACGGATGCCGCAAAGGAGCTTGAAAAGGGCTGCACGGGCAAGGAGCTGCTTCGTGACCGGCTGGAGATGAAAAAGTAAAATGTTATGAATATTCTTCATGTTCGTGTGCAGAATAATGTTGCGGCGGAAAGCTGCACATCATTACACACAGGAGGAGTTTGTATCATGTCTAACCATAACGATCAGAACAAGCAGAATCAGAACAGCCAGAACAACCAGAACAAGCAGAATCAGAACAACAAGCAGAACAACGACAACCGTGGCTGATAGCTGAACAGAAGATTTGCCCCGAACTATTTCGGGGCAAATTTATTTGTCTGTTATTCTAATACTATCGTAAAAGGTCCGTCGTTCACAAGGCTTACCTTCATGTCTGCGCCGAATATACCCGTCTGCACTACGGGTATCTCCCTGCGGCACAGCTCTGTGAAATATCCGTACAGGCGCTCCGCTTCATCGGGCGCCTTTGCCATAAGGAAATTCGGACGGTTGCCCTTGCGGCAGTCCGCATACAGTGTGAACTGCGATATTATCAGCAGCTCTCCGCCCACGTCCTTCAGCGAAAGGTTCGTCTTGCCGTTTTCGTCCGAGAATATCCGCAGGTTTATCATCTTCGTGTAGAGTCTTTCGCACTGTGCTTCGGTGTCCTCCTGACCTATTCCCAGCAGTACAAGGTACCCTTTTCCTATCTCTCCGCAGACCCTTCCGTCCACCTTTACATCTGCATGCTCCACACGTTGTATAACTATCTTCATATTACTGTCCTCTGCTTATCTTCTGCGTCCGCCGCCGCCGCGTCCGCTCCTGCTCCGGCCACCGCCGCCGCTTCTGCCGCCGCCCGATGAGCTGCGGCTTATCTTGTGGGAGGTGGTGTATTCACGTATGAATACATCGCTTCTGTGCGTGAATCTCGTGCGTGTGCTGTCCATATATGTACGGGCGCTTACAGGCTTTCTTTTCGTGTAGCCTCTCCTGAAGCCTGATGTTACGATAAATGCAATAAGCGCCGCAAATCCGAGCGGCATTGCCCATTCGAAGATGAAGCGGTCGATATCGCCCTCGTAGGTGTAGCTGTAGTCATCATCGTAATCGTAGTAATAGTCATCGCCTATATCATCCGCATTGTCTATCACCACGCAGAAGGTGTTTACCGCCTCATAGTAGCCGTATTCCTTCAGGTCGCCCTGTATCTCGGCGAGCATGGGGTCTGTCTTGCCGTTTACGATGTCGGTACCCCTGCCGTAGCTGCTTATGTAGTCGTACTGTGTGTCGTTGTCCAGAAGCAGCAGGATGTAGTTGCTGCCGTAGCCGAAGGAATCGTCTGCGAAATCATCTGCATACTGCTTTGACGACTTTCCGCCGAGGTCGTCGGTTATGACTACGCCGATGTTGCACTGTGCGGAGGCTGCGGTCTTTTCAAGCGTTGGCAGCAGCATATTCTGCTCCTGTGCGGTGAGCGAATCGTCATAGTCCATGATGACCACCATGAACTTTTCCGCCGAGGGCAGCTCCACATCCGAAACGTCCACTCCGAAATAGTCACAGAAGCCCACCAGCGCCGCAAAATAGCCGCTCCTGTCAAGCTCCTCATACACAGCGTCGAAGATGCTCTGTATATGACCGCTGTACAGCTCCGTGCCGAGTCCGCTGAAGGATATCCAGTCAAAGCTGTCAGGGTCAGTGGTCAGCAGCATTACTATCGCATCCGAATCCTTTCCGAAATGATGGTCAAGGAAGTCATCCGCAGCCTTGCCCGACTGCTTTCCGTCAAGGTCGTCGTCGATGATGATACCTATGTGGCACTGTGCGTTATATGCCGCCTGTATCAGCAGTCCCGAAAGCTCCTGCTGCTGCTCTGTGGTCAGTGCGTCGGCTTCGTCATCTATCACCACACTGTATGATGGCACGGACGGCTGCTCGGTGTATTCATACGGCACAGCGCCGAGGAGTATGGGCAGCTTATATGCTCCGTCTATAACAGACCTGTCCTTCATGTCCGCCATTATCTGCACGAGGATATCGTCCTTAAGTGAGGAGTATCTGTCCTTTGCGCTGCCGCCAAGCACCAGCGTTGCTTCATCGCAGTCGCCCTTCACCACAAGATATACCGAGGCGCTGTCGCTGCCGAAGATATCCTCCATCTGACGGTCAGCATAGTCCGTGATATCCTCGCCGTAAAGCTCGTCCACAAAGGATATTCCTATATTGCAGCCAAGGTCGTTTGCTGCATTCATCAGCTGCCCGCGAAGCTCCATCTCGTCGTCCATCGTTATGGCGTCTGAAACGTCTATGACTGACGCAGCGTATCCGTCTGCGTATGAGGGAAATATCATGCATGCTGCGGTCATCACAGCGGCAAGCGCCGTGCACAGCAGCTTCTTTATCTTACAAGCCAAGCAGCATACCTCCCAACTTGAAAACAGCGGTAAGCACGGCGAATATTCCTGTGCCGAAAAGCGCTGCCTTTATTTTGCTGACGGGGAGTATTCCGAAGCGGTTTCCCGTCTGACCGTTCATTACGAACGGATAGTCCTTGCCGTTGAAGGTATAGTTAAGGAACCACACAGGCAGCAGTGCGTACACCGCTGTTTTCTTCTGGTAGTCCATATGGCTGTGGGTGATGGTGATGGAGTTGTAGCCTGTCATATCCTGCTTCAGCACCTCGTTCGCAGCCTGCTCGATACGCTGGTCGATGCGCTTTGCAGCCTCGTCAAGACCCACGTCGTACTTTTCCGCTGCGCAGCCCGAAAGGTAGCTCATGGAAAACGGCTTGATGCCCTGATAGTTGAACGGCTCGATGCTCTCCATCAGCGAGTCGTCGATACGCTTTGAGCCATCGCAGGGCACACGTATGAAGGTCATGTCCGCCGCACGCTCCACCCTGTACACCTTTGTGTTGGTGTAGCGTGTATCGCCGCTGCGCCAGCTGCGTATCTTCTTTGCGTCAGCCGTTGCGTTCGCCTTTACGACGCCGCTTTTCAGCCAGTAGGGCACATAAAGTGCGGATATCTCCACTACCTTTGCGTTGCGCTTGAAGCCGCCGGGCAGCAGGAATTTTCCCTTTGTGTACTCCTTGAATGCCTGCTCCGCAAGCTCCTTTGTGGTGGCAAAGGGGATAATAAGGTCAGGCTTGAACTCGCCCGAGAGCCTTCCCGAAAGTATAACGGGAGTGTGGCAGAAATGGCAGCGCACCGACGCTTCCAGCTCGCCGCAGATAACGCCTGCTCCGCAGTTAGGGCAGTTGTACAGTGCAGATGCGCCTGTAAATTCCTCCTGCGCCTGCTGCTCCTCTGTAAGCTCGGGGTCAGCCTGCTCCAGCTTCATCTGCTCGTTTTCCGAGAAGTGCTTTTTGATATCCTCCTCACTGAACCTGCTGTCGCAGTAAAGACATCTGAAGCCGTTCTGTGTGCTGTTGTATTCCAGTGCCGCATTACAGTTCGGGCACTGATAAGTCACTGTCTGAATGTCCATATAATTACTCCGTATGTATTACCGATGCTATCTTATTTCTATCTCCGAAAACACCTTTCCGATGCTGTCAGCTATGACAAGGTCAGCGTTTTCGTCAGCACTTGTGGGCGACTTGTTTATCACCACTGTATATCTTCCGTTGAATACATCTATTAGTCCTGCCGCAGGGTATACCGCAAGCGATGTGCCGCCTATTATCAGTGCGTCCGCCGCAGCTATCTCCTTTATCGCACGGTCAAGGTCGCTGTCCTTCAGCTGCTCCTCGTACAGCACCACGTCAGGCTTTATCCGTCCGCCGCAGCTGCATCTCGGCACTCCGCCGCAGTCCGTCACCGCTGACAGCGGATACGCCCTTGCGCATTTCTCGCAGTAGTTTCTGTGTATGCTTCCGTGAAGCTCCACCACATTCCTGCTTCCTGCCG
>JAGAKC010000424.1 GCA_017848155.1 Oscillospiraceae bacterium
CCGTTCTCCGTTGTATTCGGGAAGAATAGAGGGAGTTGGTCCGAGGTATTGCCCCAGCATTGAAGATAAGATAGTCCGCTTTAAGGAAAAGGAACGTCATCAGCTGTTTCTTGAACCAATGGGACTTGATACAGATGAATACTATGTTCAGGGTATGAGCAGTTCGCTTCCCGAGGATGTTCAGCTGAAATTCATGAAAACCATCAAGGGCCTTGAAAATGTAGAGATAATGCGACCTGCATATGCCATCGAATATGATTGCTGCGATCCCCTTGAGTTACTTCCTACATTGGAATTCAAGAAGATATCAGGTCTTTATGGCGCAGGGCAATTCAACTGTACAAGCGGATACGAGGAAGCTGCTGCACAGGGAATAGTTGCAGGTATCAATGCTGCACGGAAAATAGCTGGAAAGGATGTATTGATACTTGACAGGGCTTCAAGCTATATCGGTACGTTGATAGATGATCTTGTTACAAAGGGATGTACAGAACCTTACCGCATGATGACATCACGCAGTGAATACAGACTGATACTAAGACAGGATAATGCGGCAGAAAGACTGCTTCCTGTCGGACATGATATCGGACTTATTTCAGATGAGAGATACAGACTGTTTCAGCTTGATAATGAACAGATCAATTCTGAACTGGAGAGAATAAGAAATACAACGATTCATCCTACAGAGGAGCTCAATAAACTGCTTGTAGAAAAAGGTACAAGTCCGCTAAGTAATGGAATACGTATGATCGAGCTTCTGAAAAGACCGCAGATAAGCTATGAGGAGCTTAGACCTTTTGATAAGAAACGCCCTGAATTAAAATACTCATTAATAAATAAGATCGAGATCGAGCTTAAGTATTCAGGATATATCAAGATCCAGCAGGAACAGATAGAGAAGATGCGAAAGCTTGAGTCAAAGCTGCTTCCTTCGGATATAGATTATCGTGATATCAAGGGACTCCGCCTTGAAGCGCAGGAGAAGCTCAACAAATTCAAGCCTTTAAATGTTGGTCAGGCAGGCAGGATATCAGGTGTAAATCCTGCTGATGTTTCAGTTCTGCTTATCTGGCTTGCAGGAAAGGGAGGTAATAATGGATCGTAATACGTATGTAATTGAACAGTTTAAGTCGGCTGATATTACGATAAATGAAGAACAGGCTGATAAATATATCAGACTCTGTGATTACATGGTAGAATATAATAAGAATGTGAATCTGACTGCTATTACAGAGTTTGAAGATGTTGTTATGAAGCACTTTATTGATAGTGTACTTCCTTTTTCATGTCTTGATATAGATGAAGGCAGCTCATTTATTGACGTGGGTACTGGTGCAGGTTTTCCATCATTACCACTGCTGATATACAGACCTGATCTCAAGGGTACGCTTTGCGACAGCTTAAATAAGAGGTGTGTTTATCTTGAAAAGGTGTGTGCTGAGCTTGGAATAAAAGCGGAGGTAATTCACGCACGTAGTGAGGAGCTTGGACGTAAAAAGAGAGAATGCTTTGATTTTTCTACCGCAAGGGCAGTCGCAGCTATGCCGATACTGATGGAATATTGTCTGCCGTTTGTAAAAGTTGGTGGTAGTTTTGTCGCACTCAAATCTGTTAATGAAGAAGTTGATGATGCACAGAATGCAGCTGCGTTATTAGGTGGAAAAATAGAAAAGGCTAGTGACTATAGTCTGCCTAATGGTGATGCCAGACGGCTTGTCATCACAAAAAAGATAAAACAGACTCCGACAAAATACCCCAGAAATTCAGGTAATATATCAAAGAAACCGCTTTAAAGCGGTTTCTTTTGTTTTATAGTGTCGTAAAGAACGATGTGCAGGCGAAATGTTATTGTGGATTTGTTTTATAAAAGATGGTAAAATCAGAATATGAAAAGGAGGAAATATATTATGTCTTTATTTTGCAAAGAAAGGCGCAACAGACTACAGGCTTAGCATAGTGGACTTCATCCTGAAACTCTGTCGTAAGGACTGCCAAAATAACCTCTTTCTTCCACC
>JAGAKC010000425.1 GCA_017848155.1 Oscillospiraceae bacterium
ATTGATCGGTCAGTTAAAACGACATCAAATATAGTTAAGTCAACAAAAACAGCCGCTTCTTAATTAAAGAAGCGGCTGTTTTTATCCCATCGGGTTTTCCAGTGATTTTTCAAGAAATGCCTTTGTTTTATTGCTTTTCGGGTCGCCAAAGACCTCGTCGGGAGTACCCATCTCCTCTATCACTCCGTCAGCCATGAAGATGACCTTGTCTGCGACGCTTCTCGCAAAGTTCATCTCGTGGGTGACTACTATCATGGTGCGGTCTGAATCCTTAAGCTCTCGGATAACACGAAGCACCTCGCCCGTAAGCTCGGGGTCGAGCGCCGATGTCGGCTCGTCAAAGCACAATATATCAGGCTCCATCGCAAGCGCTCTCGCTATCGCAACACGTTGCTGCTGTCCGCCTGAAAGCTCGCAGGGGTAGTTGTTCACCTTGTCGGACAGTCCCACTGTCGCAAGCAGCCTGCGTGAATTTTCATCTATCTCGCTAAGTATCGCCTGCTTCTCCTCACGGGTGAGCTTCCTGTCGCTGCCATTTATACGCATAAGCTCGGGCGCAAGCGATACGTTCTTCAGTACCGTGTACTGGGGGAAAAGATTGAAGCTCTGGAACACCATTCCGAAATGTAGCCGCTTTTCACGTATCTGCTTGTCGTTGTACTGCTTGTCCTCGGCGTTGAATATCTCCTTACCGTCTATCATGAATGTTCCCTTGTCGGGGCGTTCAAGGAAGTTTATGCATCTCAGCAGCGTGGTCTTGCCGCTGCCCGAGGAGCCGATCATTGCAAGCACCTCGCCTTTTTCAAGGGAGAAGTCTATGCCTTTTAATACGTCGGTCCTGCCGAAGCTTTTATAGATTTTGCTTATTTCAAGAAAAGCCATGTCGTTCTCCTTTTTATCCGCTGTAGTAGCCGAGCTTCTTTTCCGCAAGGTTCAGCAGTATCGTCAGCAGTCCCGAGAACAGCAGATAGAACACAGCTATGTAGAACAGCGGCCAGATGATAGCCTTCTGTGCGATGATGTTCTGTGCGGATTGTACGAGCTCCACCACCATTACGACACGGGCAAGAGAGGTGTCCTTTACAAGAGTGATTATCTCGTTGCCCATCGGCGCTACGATGCGCTTTATTACCTGAAAAAGAACTATTTTGAAGAATATCTGGGTCTTTGTCATGCCGAGCACCTGACCTGCCTCGTACTGACCCTTGGGTATGCTTTCGATACCGCCTCGGTATATCTCGGAGAAATAGCATGCGTAGTTTATTATGAACGCTATCAGCACCGCAGTGAGTCTTGGCAGAGCCTTTGCGCCGAAGATAAGTCCCGGTCCGTAGAACACCAGTATTATCTGTACCATCAGCGGAGTTCCGCGTATTATCCATACGAACAGCTTCGTTATTGCTCTTATCGGCTTGAAGCCTGCGAGTATCCTGCGTGATCTCCACACGAACATATGTACGAAATACTCTATTGCGTATTCGTCATCTTCCCGTACCGGTCTTGAGCCGTCCGATACGGCAAGTCCCTTGAACGGCGCAAGATTCGACATGGAGCCGAATGTTATGATAAGTCCCAGCGGCATTGCGCACAGGAGCGTTATTCCGAAGATGAGCAGTGTTGTCAGAAATCCTTCGGCAAGCAGTACTGTAACATCAATAAACGACATATTTTTTATCCTTTGTCATGTTTTTGTTATTGGAAGAGCGTTTGCCCATATATAAGGGCGGCATGGTAAGGCATGCCGCCCTCAGGCTGTCGATAAAATATCACTTGCATCGTCACTTTATCGTGAACCTGAATAATTGTTTTTTTACCAGTTGAATATTACTGGAATGCGTATACGTCTGCGAGATCGTACTTCTCTGCAAGTGCCTTCAGTGTGCCGTCGTCCGCAAGCTCCTGAATAGCTGTGTTGATCTTCTCCCGCAGGATAGTGTCCTCCTGACGGATGCCGATAGCGTTCTCCTCGGGTGTAAGCTCAA
>JAGAKC010000042.1 GCA_017848155.1 Oscillospiraceae bacterium
AATGCAACGGAAACGAGCTTTGCATGATCGCAGAGCTGTTAGGCACCATGATATCCGCACTTGACCGATACGCACCGTCATCGAAAGCCGAAAAGTGAACTTTTTTCATAATTCCTGCCGTCCTCACATTTTTGTGGGGATAATTTTTTCTCCAGATATATTACCCCTCTATTATACATTAAGTATAATTTTGCGTTTTGAACAGTGCCTGACAGTATTTTTCATCTGTTTCGGGCATTTTTCTATTGACTAATTTGACAAAATATATTATAATAGATAATTGGTATAGACTAGGGTTTTGTTTCCTTTTTCAGGACAAGCCCCGTCCATTATTAATAAGATCGGCGAAAAACTGCCGAAAAACTGAAACGGAGTGAAAGAATTGAAATCAAGAATCAGCAGACCTGTTTTCTTTATCGTCTTTCTCCTTATCGCAGCATTTGCGTTTCTGTCCACAATGGGTGTAAGCACCCGTTACGGCGACACCGAAACACATATCATCTGGGGTATAGACGATATAAGATGGGGAATCGATATCCGAGGCGGCGTTAACGTTACGTTCGGCGTGCCCGAGGATTATGCTTCCGCAAACGAGATCACACAGAACGATCTTGATGCGGCAAAATCGATCATCGAAACACGACTGGTCGATAAGAACATCAACGACTACGAGGTCTATATCGACAATATGACAAAGGCTATCATAGTCAGATTCCCGTGGCAGGCTGACGACAACAGCTTCGATCCCGAGCAGGCAGTAAAGGAGATCGGCGAGACCGCTCTGCTCACCTTCCGTGAGGGATACCATGTTGACGAATCAGGCCTCCCCACAGGCGATACACAAAAAGTCATCATTCAGGGTACAGAGGTAGAAAAGGCATATGTTTCGGTCAACCCCGAAACAGGCGACTATTCCGTATCTCTCGACCTTACAGACGCAGGTGCATCGGCATTTGCTGACGCTACCACAAGACTTCTCGGCGATCAGATCTCCATCTGGATGGACGATATCTGCATCTCTGCACCCAAAGTAGAGACCGCTATCACAGACGGCAACGTAAGCATCACATCTGACGAGTATGTTGATCCCGAGCCTGCACAGGCGCTTGCCGACAAGATCAACGGCGGCTCTCTCCCCTTCAAGCTGGAGGTTGAGAACCTGTCCACCATCTCCCCCATTCTGGGTCTTGGCGCACGTGACGCAATGGCTCTCGCAGGTGTTATCGCATTCGCACTTATCGCAATATTCATGATCGCATACTATCGTCTGCCCGGCTTTGTTGCAGTTATCGCACTCGCAGGTCAGGTAGCAGGTATGTTCGCAGCTATCACAGGCTTCTTCTCCTTTAACGACGCATCCTCTCTCACCATCCCCGGTATCGCAGGTATCATCCTGTCCATCGGTATGGGTGTTGACGCAAACGTTATCTCCGCAGAGAGAATAAGAGAGGAGCTCAAGGCAGGCAGGACTATCGACGGCGCTATCAAGAACGGCTTCCAGCGTGGCTTTACAGCTATTCTCGACAGTAACCTCACAGTAATCATCGTTGCCGTTATCCTTATGGCGATATTCGGTACATGGTTCGGTGTTACCACTGACGGTACCATCTTCTCCTTCGGTTATACACTGCTCGCAGGTGTTATCATGAACTTCATCATGGCATGCTGGGCAACAAGACTTATGACCACATCCCTCTCCAAGTTCAAGGTGTTCAGAAAGCCCTGGCTGTACGGCGGTAACAAGGGCGCTGCTGCCGCAGCTTCCGCTGAAGCAGGCAAGGACACTGTCCAGAACATTGAGGTAAAGGCAAAGACAAATATCAACTTTGTCAAGAACACAAAGATCTACGTTATCATCTCTGTTGCTGTTATTGCACTTACAGCAATATTCAGCTTCATCCTCGTTCCCGAGGTAGATATCCGCTTCAAGGGCGGTACGATGGTGACCTACAGCTATCAGGGTGATATCTCCGTTGCAGACGTAGAAAAAACCGTTGAAGCTCTCGGTACTCCAAGCGCTAAGGTAACAACAGGTACCAGCCTTACAGGCGACCTCAACACACTGGTGGTTTCCTTCGCTGCTGATGAAAAGATGGATGACGACATGCTGGCTCAGGTATCCGATACCCTCATCGGCACCTACACCGATAACGAGCTTATCAACATCGACACAACGAACGTAAGCGCTTCCAGCGGTTATCTGTTCTTCATCAACTGCCTTATCGCAGTAGTTGTGGCATTTATCCTGCTGGTACTCTACATCGCATTCAGATTCCAGAAGATCGGCGGCTGGTCCGCAGGTGTAATTGCTATCTGCTGTCTGCTGCATGACGTTGTAATAACATACGCAGTATATGTATTCTGCGGCATGGCGCTCGACTCCAACTTCATGGCAGTTATCCTGACACTTCTGGGTTACTCCATAAACAACACCATCATCATCTACGACCGTCTGCGTGAAAACCGTGCAAAGCATGGTCATAAGATGTCTGACGCTGAGCTCGTAAACCTCAGTATAAACCAGACACTTACACGTTCCGTCATCACAACTGCCACCACCGTGACAGCTATGCTGGCGATCGCAGTTGTATGTGCACTGATGGGCGTAACATCTATCCTGTCCTTTGCTATTCCGCTTGCTGTAGGTATGCTGGTAGGCTTCTACTCCTCCGTATGCCTTGCAGGTCCCCTCTGGATCTGGTGGAAGAGCCGCAGGAACAAGAAGAACTCCTGATCATCAGGATAGGCAATTCATCAAAACAAGCGCTGTTGTCGTAACTGACAGCAGCGCTTTTGCTATGCTCATTCTGTTTTCAAGGCATCAACAGGCTTCATTTTAGCCGCCCTGTATGCAGGAAATGCACCGAATACCGCACCGATAACAACAGCGGACACCTCGCAGATGATAAGAGAAACCGGGTCCACTGCAAACGGCAGACGCAGCACCATACATCCCACCGCTGCAATGACAAGACCTGCGACAAGACCTGCTGTACCTCCTGCAAAGGTTAGCATTATCCCCTCAGAAATGAACTCCATGCATATATCGCAGTTTTTGGCACCTATAGCCTTGCGTATACCTATCTCACGTGTGCGCTCCGTAACGCTCATCATCATGGTGGTCATGACGGATATTCCCGAAACGAGCAGCGATATCCCTGCCACGAGCGACAGCGACACTGTGACCACAGCAAGGATCTCATCAAGACTCTTTTTCTGGGATAACAGATTATTGATGATAAAACCATCAGTACAACCGCTTACACGGTCGATTGCAGCTCTTACAGCACTCAGCACAGCCGCCTCATCACACTGCACATCCAGCTTTACCGCAAGCCTGTCATAGGTGCTTCGCCCCGAAAGAGTCTGCATCGTCGTGATAGGTATATACATAAATCCTGGCATGATACCCGTCAATGCGCTCTGAAGTCCCGAAAGACCTGTCCCGGCAACTCCCACCACTGTAAAGTCATGATAGCGTCCGCCCACAAAAAGCCGCATCGTTTTCCCGATAATGTTGCTTCTGCCGTATACCTCAAGAGCAAAGCTCTCATCTACAACGCATACCCGTGCGTCCGATTGCGCATCACCGGTAGTTATCAGCCGCCCGTGCTTTGCGGTAAGCGATATCAGCTTATCCGCAGAATCATCTACTCCCCAGAGATAACAATCCAGACGTCTGCCTGCCATCTGCGCCTCGGACACCGATGCCATCAGCGGCATCACATCCGCCACTCCATCGGTGCGCCGCACCGCCGAGATACTTTCATCGGTGAGCTTTGCCGAAACAGTGTTTCCTGCCGACGACACCAGAAGAGTATCTACCCCCATCGAAACAAGTGTGGAGTCCACCTGTGCCGTGCCTATCGTACCCACAGCCGAGATAAGCGTCACCGACAAAACACCTATCGCTATACCAGACATAGTAAGCAGCGAACGGGTACGGCTGCGCAGTATGTTTATAAACGTTGCCCTGATGCTCATTACTGCCGCTCCCATCTGACGTAGGCGCTTTCAGATATCTTTTCGGGTGAGGTAAACACCATGTCCTCTGCCGTTACACCCTTTATCACCTCTGTACCATCGGAAAACTCCGCACCTGTAAATATCTTTTTCTTACATGCTTTGCCATCGGTATAAACATATACATATTCTCCGCCGTCGTCCTGTCCTATGGCTTCATAGGGAAGTACACATATCTTTCGTGGCTCTGTCAGAGAGAATCTAACATCAGCAGATAGACCTGATCTGAAACGCACATCATATCTGTCGGGAGCGATCGTCACATCCACCACAGTTTCAAGCACTGAGCCGCTGTAGCGCATCCTTGCCGCAGCAGCTATTGCTGTCACCTTACCCGTGAACACCTCGTCAGGGCAGGCAGCAAGCGTAAAAGTGACGGAGCTTCCAACTCCTACACGGGAAATGTATTCCTCGCTGACAGGAGCGGTCACGATAAGCGTATCAGTTCCTGCAATGGTCGCGATACTGCTTCCCGATTCCACCGCTGCGCCTGCGCCTGCCGTGGATATTACCCGTCCCGTGCGGTCTGCGGTTATCTCGGACGGGATAAGAGATATCGCCGCCGAAAGATCAGCCGCTGCCACCGCAAGCTGCGGAAGCTGTCCCATACTGTCAATGAATGAGGCAGAGCCTTCACGGTCCACCAACGCAATAATGTCACCGGCATTGACCGTATCGCCCTCGGCAACGGTGAAATTCTTAATGACCAGCGGCAGTGCCGAGGTAACATCAGACTGTCCCACATAAGAAAGCGAGCCACAGCTTGTCAGACTCTCGCTGTACATGACATTTTTCGCCGAAATAACACTTACAGACGGTACAGCGCTTACTGCGGCCTCGGGTACGACGCTGACAACGGCACACAACAGCGCCGCTACACCGAGGACAGCTATCATCTTCTTCATATCACATCAAGTCCTTTCGTTAGATATCGGTAGTTATTTTTACATTATCGGGAAGAAATATGCAGCGCCTCCGATAGAATGATAAAATAAAAAAATTACTTTTTTTACTTTACCCCCTTGACAAATCTGTCAATACAGTATATACTGTATATACAACATATAAACACTAATGCAGAAAGGAGGAATGAGATTTGAAGATACTGCAAAACTCTGATATTCCCATCTATAAACAGATAGCAGGTCAGTTCAAGGAGGATATCATGAACGGAAGGCTTTGTGAAGGCGACTATCTGCCCTCGATACGAGGACTTGCAAGAGATCTGAAAATAAGTGTTATAACCACAATGAAAGCGTATGAACAGCTGACAGAGGAAGGACTTATAGCTCCTGTACAGGGCAAGGGATATATTGTCAACCCACAGGACAGGGAGATGGTCAAGGAGCAGCATCTGCGTCTGCTGGAGCAGCATCTGCAGAATGCCATAGAATCAGCAAAGCTTGCAGGAATGGACCGTGAGGAGCTCATCAATATGATAAATGTTCTTTACGATATAGAATGAGAGGTAGATATTATGATCATCATGACAC
>JAGAKC010000426.1 GCA_017848155.1 Oscillospiraceae bacterium
AGCGCAATCTCGATTTCTGCCGCAGCTATGCGGAGCAATTCACCACCTCTTCAGAGGGCATATTCATGAACGGCGGTACGGGTCTCGGAAAGACTCACCTCTCCCTTGCCATCGCAAACGAGGTGCTGAAAAGAGGCTTCAATGTCGTATACGGCTCGGTTCCTGAGCTGCTCAGGATACTTGACCGTGAGTTTTTCGGCAGGTCCGATGAGAACACAATGGTGCCACTTACAGAGTGCGACCTGCTCATCCTCGACGACCTTGGTGCGGAGATGGAAAAGCCGCTGTACACCTCGCTCGTATATGAGCTGATAAACACAAGGACCAACAGAGGGCTTCCGACCATAGTAAACTCCAACCTTGGTGTTAATGACCTTAAAACAAGATATCAGGACAGGATATGGTCCAGGCTTTTCAGCTTTGAGGTACTTATGTTCGTTGGTCAGGATGTTCGCAGAAAAATAAACAGATGATAAGGATATATTACGGGTCATCCGTATAGCATAGGAGGAAAAAAATATGGGAAAACTCAGAATCGGCATGCTCACAAGCGGCGGCGACTGCCCCGGTCTTAACGCAACGATACGCGGTGTTGCAAAGGCCACCTACGAGGCTTTCGGCGAGGAGAAGGTAGAGATAATCGGCATCCATGACGGCTACCACGGACTTATCCATGGTGTGCACAAGTCCATGAAGCCTTCCGACTTCTCCGGCATACTCACACAGGGCGGTACTATCCTCGGCACAAAGCGCACTCCCTTCAAGATGATGCAGATAATCGAGGACGACAAGGTGGACAAGGTCAAGGAAATGAAGCAGACCTACAAGGACCTTAAGCTCGACTGCCTTTTCACACTTGGCGGAAACGGTACTCACAAGACCGCAAACATGCTCTCCGAGGAGGGTCTTAACGTTATCGGTCTGCCCAAGACCATCGACAACGACATCTTCGGCACTGACGTGACTTTCGGCTTCCACTCTGCCGTTGATATCGGCACAGAGGTCATCGACAGGATACACACCACCGCAAACTCCCACAGCCGTATCATGGTCATCGAGATCATGGGCAACAAGGCCGGCTGGCTCACGCTGTACAGCGGTATCGCAGGCGGTGCGGACATAATCCTCCTGCCCGAGATACCCTACGACATCGAAAAGGTCGCAGCGGCTTGTCAGAAGCGTGCTGACGCAGGAAAGGACTTCTCTATCCTCGCAGTAGCAGAGGGCTGCTTTGACAAGGACGAGGCAAAGCTCAAGAAAAAAGAGCGCACAAGACTTCGTCAGGAGCGCGGCGAGACCACCGCAACAGCACGTATCGCAAAGTCTATCCAGACCATGACAGGTCTTGAAACAAGGACAGTAGTTCCCGGTCATATCCTCAGAGGCGGAAGTCCCTCCGCTTACGACAGGATACTCGCAACACAGTTCGGTGCACATGCAGCAGAGCTTCTGAAAAAGGAGAAATTCGGCTATACCGTTGCAATGGTGGACGGAAGGATCACCGAAAATCCCCTCGGCGATGTGGCTATGAAAACTAAGTTCGTGCCCGAGGACTGCAAGCTTGTAAAAACGGCAAGAGATATCGGTATCTCGTTCGGCGACTAAGCTATGAAAAAGAAGCTGATGCTTGCAATGAGCGGCGGAGTTGACAGCTCCGCTGCACTTGCGCTGCTCACAAAAGAATACGACGTGATCGGCGGTACCTTGCAGCTTTTTGACCGTGAGGAGCTTTGCGGAAGCTGCGGCGATCCCAGCGACATCGAGGACGCAAAGGCTGTTGCGGCAAAATACGGTATCGAGCACCGTGTATTCCCTTTCAGGGAGCTTTTCAGAAAGCATGTTACGGACGATTTCGTACAGACCTACCTTGACGGCGGTACACCCAATCCATGTATCCAGTGCAACAAGCACATCAAATTCGGTGCGCTTCTTGACGAGGCTCTGAAGCTCGGCTGCGAGTACTTTGCAACAGGTCATTATGCAAGAGTGGAATATGACGATGCACGGGGCAGGTATCTGCTGAAAAAAGCCATCTGCGGCGGCGAGATAAATCCAAAAGACCAGAGCTATGTTCTGTATAATCTGACACAGGAGCAGCTAAGACATATCGTGTTTCCGCTCGGAACGATGGATAAGGCTCAGGTCAGGGAGATCGCACTGTCGAACGGTCTTGTGAACGCTTCAAAGCCTGACAGTCAGGATATCTGCTTCGTTCCTGACGGAGATTACGCAGGCTTCATCCAAAGATACAGCGGTACAGCTCCCGCAGAGGGCTGCTTCACCGATACCGACGGAAACATCGTCGGGACTCACAACGGACTTATCCACTACACCATTGGTCAGCGCAAGGGACTTGGCATCTCTTTCGGAAAGCCGATGTTCGTGGTGGAAAAGAACTCCGCAGCAAACACTGTTGTGCTTGGCGAAAGCGACAAGCTTTTCAGGGACACTCTGACAGTGAGAGATGTGAATCTTATTTCTGTTGAAGCTCTTTATGCACCTCTGGAATGCTGTGCAAAAACAAGGTATTCAATGAGGGAGCAGCCCTGCGTCATCTCCCCTGCCGAAAACGGCAGGATAATTGTTCGGTTCATGCAGCCACAAAGAGCTGTGACCCCGGGACAATCCGCTGTTTTCTATGACGGAGATATCGTCATCGGCGGAGGAATAATAGAATAAAAGAAAAAGACAAACGGAGGAACTTATCATGTTCAACATAGCAGTAGCACAATCGGGCGGACCCACAGCGGCGATCAACGCATCTCTGACAGGAGTGTTCAACGGCGCTGAAGCCTGCCCCGAGATAGACGAGATCTACGGTGCAGAAAACGGTATTGAGGGAATACTCAACAACCAGCTTCTTAATCTTCGTGCCATCCTTATGGACGATCACGACAAGGAACTGCTTATGAAAACTCCGTCCACGATACTCGGCTCCTGCCGTTTCAAGCTCAAGGACTTTGAACAGGACGAGGAGAGCTATCTTAAGATACTCGACACCTTCAATAAGCACAATATCAAAGCCTTTTTCTACATCGGCGGTAACGACTCCATGGATACGGTCATGAAGCTCGACCGCTATTTCACGGCACAGGGCATAGATATCAAGGTAGTAGGCGTGCCCAAGACGATAGATAACGACGTTACAGAAACCGACCACACTCCCGGCTTCGGCTCGGCGGCAAAATACGTTGCCACATCTCTTCAGGAGATAATCCGTGACAGCCGTGTTTACTCTATTCCCTCCGTTACCATCGTAGAAATAATGGGTCGTGACGCAGGCTGGCTTGCCGCTTCGTCCTGCGTGCTGCGCGCAAACGGCGAGCCTGCTCCTCATATGATATATCTGCCCGAGGGAGACTTCTCCCCCGAAAAATACCTTGAAGATGTAAAGCTCGCTCAACTGCGATACAAAGCTGTAATAGTCGCTGTATCAGAGGGTGTTACCCTCGACATTAAAGAGCTTGAAGATGATACAGATGGAAAGACGGACGCTTTCGGTCACGCTATGCTCGGCGGAATCGGAAAGAAGCTGGAAAAATATACAGCAGCCCACATCGGCTGCAAGGTGCGCTCCATCGAGCTGAACGTAATGCAGAGATGCAGCTCCCACATCGCCTCCCTCACGGATATCACTGAGGCTGAGCGTATCGGCAGAGAGGCTGTTGCCGCTGCGATAGAGCGTGGTGAGAGCGGTGTAATGATGTGCTTCAAGCGTATCAGCAACAATCCCTACCGCTGCGAGATAGTTTCGGCCGAGATAGCTAAGATCGCTAATCAGGAAAAGAAATTCCCCCGTGAATGGATAAACCTTGAGGGCAACAACGTAACTATCGACGCACTGAACTACTTCCTCCCCCTCATTCAGGGCGAGCCTGAGATCGAATACAGAAACGGCATCCCCGTTCACTTCAGACTTAATCAGTAGTAAAGATCCACCGGCGTAGCCGGTGGCTTTTCTTTTGCGGGCAAAGCCCTTTGTTCCTGCAACGTCTAAAGACGTCAAGGGGCGGTCTGACACTTGCAACTCTGTTACCTGCTACCCGTAAACGGGTCTTCCAGTTCCCTAAGCGTTATTTGGTCATGTATTATATCTTCTTTCAGCTGGTTTTGTATGTACTCCGCTATTCGCTTTGCATTTTTTCCAACTGTGTCTACGTAATACCCCCTACACCAAAATGACCTGTTCCCATATTTGTATTTGAGATTGCCATGTCTTTCATGAAATATTACACTACTTTTTCCCTTCAGAAATCCCATGAAACTTGAGACACTCATTTTCGGCGGTATTTCCACATACATATGCACATGGTCTGCAGTATGCTCAAAGCCATTTTTAACCTTATCGACAAAATGCCACAGCATCAAAGCTGCGGCATTTTAAACTTACTGCGCCGACTTTTCGGATAAACTCTTTACTCACCCTTATGGGAAAATTGAATATAATTCTCGTTTTGATCGGTATTTAGCGACAACTTAAAATCGACACGAGTCATTTTTCCTTGTTATTTCACAATAATTTCGCTTTTATGGCTTGCAATTCCGCATATTGTGTGCTATAATAAATTGAATTATAGTATTCGGAACAATATTACAGAAAGGGGCTTGACAAAAATTAAGAACAGTGCGACAATCTTGTCAGTCAGTCAGTCAAGGGTAACCCTGCCTGCTTCTTTTGTCAATACCTTTTTAAAAAAATATCAATCGGCGCGACACACTCGCTTGAAGCGGGTCTGTCGCGCCTTTTTCCGTCCTCCAAAGCGTCGGCGGACCGTTCCCCGTTCGTGATCCCGTTGGGATAGAAAATAAAAAATTAAAACCAGGAGGTTACTTATGAAAAAGTTACTTATACTCGCGCTTGCTCTCTTAATGATCGTCAGCCTGGTGGCTTGCAAAGGCAACGAAAACGGAAACAACAGCACAAACCCGCCCGCAAGCAGCACCGGTGATAATCAGCAGTCCGGAAACGAGTCCGGCAACAGCAACACTTC
>JAGAKC010000427.1 GCA_017848155.1 Oscillospiraceae bacterium
CCTTGATGCGGACAAGCTGGACAATGCGGAGATGAATGCATACCTCGGCATAATCGAAGAGCTTCCCGATACCACTGTGCTGGTGATATCCCAGACAGGTATAGAGATAGACGCCAAGAAGCCAAAGGCGAAGATGAAGAAGCTGATGGCTGCCGCCGAAAAGTACGGAGTGCTGTGCGAGATGAAGTACATGACCGCTCAGCAGCTTGCGAAAATGGCGGTAAAGAAAGCGGCAAGACTTGGGTGCAACCTTTCCGATATCAATGCAGTTTTATTGGCAGAGCTTTGCGGAAAGGATATGAATCTGCTTTCCACAGAGGTACAGAAGCTTTGCGACTACACCGTAAGCGGAGAGATAACGAAAGAAGTGATAGATGCGCTGGTGCCGAAGATGGTGGATACCAGCATCTACACGCTTGCGTCGGAGCTTTTTGCAGGACGTGTCGCAAATGCTTTCAGGATACTGGACGACCTTTTCGTGCAGCGCATGGAGCCTGTGGTGATACTGGGTACATTGTCGGGGCATTTTGTGGACTGCTACCGTGCGAAGCTCGCACAGCTTGCGAGAAAGAGCGCAAACGATGCGGCGGCGGAGTTCAACTATCCGAGAAACCGCACATTCGTGCTTACCAAAGCATTCAACTCTGTAAAGTATCTTTCGGTGGACTATCTTAAGAGCTGTATAGATGTGCTGTATCGCACGAACAAGCTGCTCAATTCCTCGAAAGCCGACCGTCGCATACTGCTGGAGCAGGCGCTGACAGAAATTTCGGTGCTAAGACGGACATGATACGGATAAAACAGGCAATAATAGTAGAGGGAAAGTACGACAAGATACGTCTGTCGACGCTGGTCGATGCGGTGATAATAACGACAAACGGCTTTGCCATCTACAAGGACGAGGAAAAAAAGGCTCTGATACGCTCGCTTGCCGAGAAAACGGGAATAATCATCCTCACGGACAGCGACAGCGCAGGCTTCAATATACGCACGCTCCTGCGCAATATCGTGAAAAAGGGCGAGATAATAAACGTCTACATTCCCGATATCTTCGGCAAGGAGCGCAGAAAAACTGAACCCTCGAAGCAGGGGAAGCTCGGTGTTGAGGGGATGAGCACCGAGGTGCTGCTTGAAGCCTTTCGTAAGGCAGGCGTGCTTGCGGACGATTCCGCTGTGAAGGGGGAGCCGATAACAAAGGCTGATCTTATGGATATGGGGCTTATCGGTGCGGAAAACTCGGCACAGCTGCGCCGTGAGCTGCAGAGGAGCCTCGGTCTGCCCGAGCTGCTTTCTGCAAATCTGCTGATAGAGGTGCTGAATGTCTTGTACTCACGGGATGAGTTTATGGATAAAATACTACAAAAAGGGGAAGATTAAATGGTTTTTTCAAGCCTGACGTTTCTGTTTGCGTTTATGCCGATAACGTTTATTCTGTACTATCTTGTACCGTTAAAAGCAAAGAACGTCATAATCATGATAAGCGGAATAGTGTTCTATGCATGGGGTGAGCCGCTTTATGTATTTGCGATGCTGCTGTCTACTGCGATAGATTACTGTGCGGGACTTCTTATGCACAAATATGACGACAATCCTAAAATAAGGACGGCGTGCCTTATCGTGTCGCTGCTGATGAATCTGGGACTTCTGGGTACATTCAAGTATCTGGGCTTCATCATCAATTCCGTCAATGCATGGTTCGGCTGGGAGATAGCAAATCCCAATCTGCCGCTGCCTATAGGAATCAGCTTCTTTACCTTCCAGTCGATGTCCTACACCATCGACCTTTACCGCAGGAACATCAAGGTACAGAAGAATCCCGTCAGCTTCATCGGCTTCGTGTCGCTGTTTCCGCAGCTGGTGGCAGGTCCTATCGTGCGCTATGAGGATATCCAGAACGAGATCGACAACCGCACCATCACCGAAAAGATGGTGGGCGACGGTATCTGCCGATTTATAACAGGCCTTGGAAAAAAGGTCCTTATCGCAAACAATATCGGTATGCTGTGGACGACCATCAAGGAAACGGCAGGCTTTGACTATACTCAGCTCTCCACCGTTACCGCATGGCTCGGAATACTTGCGTTCACGTTCCAGATATTCTTTGATTTCAGCGGCTATTCCGACATGGCGATCGGTCTTGGAAAGATGATGGGCTTCAATTTCCCCGAGAACTTCGACTATCCCTATATGAGCCACAGTGTATCGGAGTTCTGGCGCCGCTGGCACATGACTCTCGGCGCATGGTTCAAGAGCTATATCTATATTCCTCTCGGCGGCAACAGAAAGGGTCTTGCACGCACCATCATCAATCTGCTTATCGTGTGGACTGTAACAGGTATCTGGCACGGCGCAAGCTGGAACTTTATGCTGTGGGGTCTGTATTTCGGCATACTGATCGTGCTGGAAAGGCTGTTCCTCGGAAAGGTGCTGGAGAAGATACCGCCGTTCTTCAGCTGGCTGTATACCTTTGTGCTGGTAGTATTCGGCTGGGTAATGTTCGACGCTATCGACCCCACCACTGTTGATATCGGTGTGATGTTCAGTCAGGTATTCACCTATATCGGCGCATTGTTCGGCGCAAACGGAGTTTTCATCGACAACACCGCTTTCAGTGCAATCATGAACTACGGTATAATATTTGCACTCTGTATCCTCGGAAGCTCCGACCTTATCAAGACCTTTTCCAATTTTATCAGGAACAAGGCGCCGCAGTGGATGCAGTACGGCATACCTGTCGTTCAGCTCGTTGTGATGCTCATGTCTATAGCATACCTTTCAACTGCAAGCTACAATCCGTTCCTGTATTTCAATTTCTAAGGGGGGAGAGCAATGAATTTCAAAATGACGCCCAGCAAGCTGATGATCGCACTTTTTGCGATAGTCCTGCTTGCCGTACCGATAGTAACGATAGCTCTTCCGAAGCAGGAAAAGAGCGAAAACGAAAACCGTACTCTTGCAAAATTCCCGTCGCTTATCAACCAGACGAAGATGGACAAGGCAGAAAGCTTCGGCGATGTGATAGGCGCCATCAGATGGGATTATATCACCGTCCGTGACAAACCGAGCTTCATGGATGATATCGAGACCTATTTTTCGGACCATCTTGCGGGACGTGAAAACTGGGTGGTTGCAAAGAACAACATGGAAAAGCTGGTCGGAAAGCAGGAGATAAACGGCGTGTTCACCATCGACGACCAGATGATACAGGTGTTCAAGGAGTATGACCCCGAGGATGTGCAGATAAACATGGACGGTATGGTGAAGTTTGCGGAGAATCATCCCGAATTGCCCTGTTATCTCATGCTTGCACCCACCGCACAGGAGATGTATTATTCGAGAATGCCGAGCTACGGCGGCTATCTCAGCCAGAAAACATTTATAGATGAATGCTATAAGAATGCAGGAAGTGTAAAGACCATTGATTGTCTTAGCTATCTTTCCGGTCATAAGGATGACTATATCTACTACCGCACCGACCATCACTGGACCAGCCTTGGCGCATATTATGCGTACTGTGCGGCGGCAAAGGCGCTTGGTTACACCGCATACGGACTTAATGAGTTCAACATTGAATCTGTAAGCTCCGATTTCCACGGCACACTGTATTCAAAGACGCTGGACAGCGGAGTGACCGCTGACACGATAGACTACTACCACCTGAAAAACGGCGAGCCAAAGGTCACGATGACCGCTGACGACGGCGAAGCAAAAACCGTTTATGACAGCCTTTATGTGCGTGATTTCCTTAAGGTAAAGGATAAGTATTCCTCCTTCACGGGCAGCAATGTACCGTATATCGACATCGAAACTGATGTGGACAACGGCAAGAGCCTGCTTCTTGTAAAGGACAGCTATGCGCACAGCCTTGTGCCATTCCTTGCAAAGCACTACAGCAGGATAACGATGGTGGACCTGCGCTACACCAGCGGAAGCCTTGAAAGATTCCTTGATGTAAATGATTATTCTCAGGTCCTGTTTATGTATAATGTATCGTCATTTGCAGGCGACACAAGTGCAGGCGAGATAATGCTTACGAAATAATGAGAGAGATACTCTATACCGTGCCGCAGGATATGGACGGCTGCACAGCCGCTGTATTCCTGAGGGCAAGCGGTTATTCAAGACGTATGATGAGCAATCTGAAAGCGACAGGCGGACTTACCCGAGGTGGTGAGATATTGCGTACAGTGGACATCGTCCGCTGCGGTGATATCATCTCGGTGGTGATGGAGGACGAGCCGACGATGACTCCGAATCCCTCGCTCAAAGCGGAGCTTTCCTATTCCGACGAGGATATCGCAGTGTTTTCAAAGCCGCCCGATATGCCTGTCCATCCGTCGATAAAGCACCCTGACGATACTCTCGGAAACCTGTTTACGGCGATGTTTCCCGATACGGTATTCCGACCTGTGTACAGGCTTGACTGCAACACATCGGGACTTTGCGTGTGCGCAAAGACAAGACATGCTGCGGCGGTGCTTGCGAAAAGCATTGACAAGGTATACTATGCCGTTGTAAAGGGAGATATGGGAAGCGGCGAGATAGACCTGCCGATAGGCAGGGAAGAGGGCAGTATAATCCGCAGGGAGATATCCGCTGACGGAAAGCCTGCGAAAACGCTGTATTATACCGAGCGCTTTGAAAACGGACATTCTCTTGTCAGGGTAAGGCTGCTGACAGGGCGCACGCATCAGATACGTGTCCATTTTTCACACATGGGATTTCCGCTGTGCGGTGACGACCTTTACGGCGGCGATCGTACGATGATATCAAGGCATGCTCTTCACTGCGGCGAGGTGAGCTTTACTCACCCCGTGACAGGCAAAAGGATAACCGTGACATCACAGCTGCCCGAGGATATGACGGCGCTTTTCAGGACAGAGGTAAAATAAGATGACAAAGCTGATAAAGACGATGATTGCAGGAATGGCGGCGACAGTGCTGCTGACAGGCTGCGCAGGTAATGCTGCACGCACACGTGCTGACGGCAGCAGTGTAACGCTGACCGATATCTCCGTTTCGGTGCAGTATCCCGAAAGCTGGAGCGTGTTTACGGGCGATAAGGTCTATGACGAGATATACAGCAGCTATACCGATACCTATTCCGATGCGAAGTCCATGCGTGAGGGCGTGGAGGGCAGCGGACTTGAATATCTGGTATACGGGTATTCTCCCGACAGGCTTTCGATGGTAACGATATCTGTGCAGGACATGACGGCTGACAGCTTTGGCACAGACAGTCTTACTGCTGCGGAGTATGCACGCACCGTGCATGATTCCACGGTCATATCGTATCAGGCAAGCGACTATAAGATAGGAAACGGCAGCTTTTCCGATGCGTCCTACGGCGGATACGACGGATGGCTGTCATGCTTTGACCTGCTTTCTCCCGACGAGGAGCCGCAGTTTATCTTCGGACAGGCTGTGTTTATCTTCCCTGACGGAAACGATATCTACAAGGTGCAGGTGCTCTGGTCGCAGGACGAGCAGAGTGCAGAGGCGCTGAGCGTGCTTGACAGCATGAAAGCTGAATAAACATGAGCCTGAAAGTTTATCTTTCAGGCTCTGTTTTTATTCAACGGTCTTCCATGTAAGGCTGGTGCCTTCAAACACGGGGCGCACCTCGTTGCGCTCATACAGCCATGCAAGGTAGGAGCGTGTAGTACATCCCACCAGTGCATACTGCGTAAGATACAGACGGATATTGTAAAGCTGAAACAGCTTTTCCAGCAGACCGTCAAGACTAATTCCGCCACGGCAAAGCTCCTTTATGGAGTCAGCCACCTCGATAACGCTGCGGCGGTTGTAGTCGGCAAGCTCCGTAACATCCTCGAGCGGCTTGCTGTGCGAGGGTATGAAAAGCTTTCCCTCCAGTGTTTTCAGCCTTTCCAGAGAGCGCAGATGCTCTGCGATATCATACAGAAAGGATATCTTGTATTTTGTCAGAGTTTCCACGCTCATGACAGCGTCGGCGATAAACCACACATCGTCAGATGTTTTGAAAGCAGCCATCTCGAAGCTGTGTCCATTCAGCATCACGTATTCTATTCCCTTTGGGAGTATCTCTGCGGACAGTGCTCCGCATTCGCACGGCTGCATGTAGAGGAATTTCGTGCGCAGCTCGCTCATGGGATATCCGCCGTAGAGATAAGTGGGATTAAGAAGTGAGCTTGTGATTATCGAAGCCTCTGTTTTGGGGGCGTATACCTCGCAGCCTGTCTGCTCCTTAAGATATGCGCAGCCTCCCGAGTGGTCAGCGTGGGAGTGCGTATTCAGCACCAGCTTCAGCGTCCAGCCCTGCTCCTCGATGCGTGACAGCGCTTCCCGTGCAGCTGCGCTGTCGCTGCCGCCGTCTATCATGCAGACCTCTTTTTCGCCATAGCGGTATATTCCCATGTTGGTGGGAGCTTCAACGTAATATGTGCGCTCGCCCACCTTGTGAAGTTCAAACATTTGCCGTTACCTTTCCTTTGCCTTTTTCTATAGTATTTGCCGTGCGCCGCAAACAATTCTGTCATGCGTTAAAATCGGCAGGTATAATACCTGCCGATATACTTTTTGTTGAATCTTGTCGAGCTATTACGTTTTGTTGTTTCTGAGCTTATCCCACATAGGCTTGTATTCGTTGTATATCCTGCCCACGGGAAGTCCCATAACGTTGTAGTAATCGCCGTTTATGCCCTTTACCAGCAGTGCGCCACGGTCCTGTATCCCGTAAGCACCTGCCTTGTCCATAGGCTCGCCGCTTGCCACATAATTCCTGATATCCTCTTCGGAAAGCGGATGAAACTGCACCGTCGTTTCGTCTGCAAACGTGTGAAGCTCACCGTTTTCGGTTATTATGCAGACACCTGTGAAAACGCTGTGGGTAGTGCCCGACAGCATGCGCAGCATGTCCGCCGCATCCTTTTCGTCCGCAGGCTTTCCGAGTATCTGCCCGTTTATCGCAACCACGGTATCAGCGGCAAGTATCACCTCGTTTTTATACTCCGAGTATATTTCCTCTGCTTTTTGTCTGGCTAGTAATATCACCGCATCCTTCGGAGATATGCCCTCGGGCAGCAATTCCTCGCCCTTTGCAGGGATTATCCTGAAATCCTCTGTAATAAGCGAAAGTAGCTCCTTACGGCGTGGTGACTGGCTTGCAAGTATCATATCATTTCTTGTCCTTTGTCGTGTGCTGAGGAGTAAAGGGGTGCTCTGCGCCGTAGATGTCGTTGTAGTTCTTTATGCACTGCTTGATGACCTCTACAGCCTGCTTCTGACCCATGACCTCGTTTACCGCTGTGGTCTTTCCCTCAAGCTGCTTGTAAACAGAGAAGAAGTGGCGCATCTCCTCAAAAATATGGCTGGGGAGAGCTTCGATGCCCCTGTATGCGTTGTAGTTGGGGTCCTCAAACGGGATAGCGATGATCTTTTCGTCATTCTTTCCGTTGTCCAGCATAGTGATAACACCGATGGGGTAGCACTGCACCAGCACCAGCGGATCTATAGGCTCGTTACAGAGAAGCAGTACATCCAGCGGATCTCCGTCGTCCGCAAGTGTACGGGGGATAAAGCCGTAGTTTGCAGGGTAGTGGGTCGATGTGTAAAGTATCCTGTCAAGGATTATCAGACCTGTCTGCTTGTCAAGCTCATACTTTTTCTTGCTGCCCTTTTCTATTTCGATCACTGCGAGAAAGTCATTCGGTGTGATGCGTGCAGGGTCTACGTCATGCCATATGTTCATAATACGGTATCCTTTCCTGTTATAATAGGTCAGATTTATTATACTACTTTTCTTTCGGAAAATCAATACGGGGCGGCAATATTTTTCCGCAGTAACAGTATTGCACAACAGAGTTTATTAATTCTCACCAAAATCATTTCAGCAGTCAAAAAACATTGTGGCGGTTATTGACAACCCTTTAAAGATGTGCTATAATAATGATGTATTATTTTGGCTTTAAATGCCTTGCGCCCTGTAAACGTTTTAACGGCGCACGATACGGATATGATGCTGTCGCCGCTGTGGGTGCCTTTCAGCCCGTTTTCATGCGGAACGCTTATATGTAAAACGTTTTATTCACTTTGAAAGGATAGGATCACATGAAAAAGACATATGCATTAATGCTTGCGGCTGTTCTGGCTGTGACTTCTGTTGCAGGATGCTCCGACACAAAGATCAGCTACACCAACAACACCACGAATACCGCAGCTGCTTCCGGAAGCTGGACAGAGTATTTTAACGCTCCCGACGCTGTTGAGAATGATTTTTCTTACATAACACTTAAAAACGGCAACGTAAGGATCACAGATTATAAGGGAGAGGGTTGTGTATTCAACATTCCTGCGCCTGAGGGCGACAAGATAGAGGACGAGGTTTATGACGGCTATCTTGCAAAGATCGCAGCTCTTGACGCACTGAAGATCCCTGCAACGCTTCACGGCAAGCCTGTTACAGAGGTGGATTTCTCTGCAAGCACGACTATCATGCCTGTGGTCATCCTCCCCGATACTGTAACGACATTTGCGTTGAACAGCTCGACCGAAAAGGTGAATATTCCCGCAGGCTACACCAATGCATGCGCTTCGAATGTCAGGATCAGCCAGTCCCAGATCAAGTATTATAAGGCTACATCCGGCGGTTCTGTGCTGACAGAGGTATTCATTCCCGAGGGCATTACAGAGATCGGCGAGTATGCATTCAGCGGCTGCAAGAACCTTACCGATGTAAAGCTTCCTTCTTCTGTTACTGCTATCGGCTACGGCGCATTCAGAGATTGCAAGAGCCTTGACGGCATCAATCTTGACGGTGTCACAGAGATCGGTGACTGGGCATTCAACGGCTGTCAGAGCCTTTCCGCTGTTACGCTGAACGCTGCGCTCCCCGAGATCGGTGCAGGCGCTTTCAACAAGACAGGTCTTTCCGAGATCACTGTTCCCGCAAGCGTAAAGGAGATCGGCGAGAACGCATTCAATGACTGCGTTGCACTGACAGCGATCAATGTTGACGGCGGTAACAGCGCTTATGCTTCCGCTGACGGAGTTCTCTTTACCAAGAATATGAAGACACTTATAAAGTACCCCAACAACAAGCCGGGTGATTACTATGAAGTTCCCGCAGGCGTAAAGACCATCGGTGCTTCTGCATTTGCGGCAAGTGCTAATCTTGCTACAGTTGTTGTTCCCAAGGGTGTGAACACTATCGGCTTCGGTGCGTTCGAGGGTTGCTCGCATCTTGTTTCCCTCACACTTCCCAAGTCTGTAAGCACATGTGACTGGAACGCTTCGGGAGTATTTGCAAACGCATTTGACAACTGCAGCCCCAACATCTGGATCGTATATGGCAACAGGGGCTTCGGCAAGGTTGACATCGAGAACGACAGCATCTATCTTGCTATCAACCACATCATCAACCCCTGATGAACTATTATGAATAAACAAGACCGCTTCTGCGAAAAACAGAAGCGGTCTTTTTATATGAATGCATCTAAGATCTCAGTGGCAAGATCGATAAGAAATTCGATGATATTAAATGCGATGGTGCCCTTATCCTTTTCCTTTTTACGTCTGAACATTTTTTTCACTTCCTTTACTGTTTGCGTGCAATTGCGTATTCGTCGTCACTGCTGTAGTATGGGCAGTTGTAGTTCGTGCCGCTCATGAATCTGTACATTTCGTCCTCGTCGAGATTCACAAGGCACACCCAGCAGTCACATTCCTCATCATAAACATAGTTTGTACAATTGTCACAGTTGGTCATTTTTCTGTTTCTCCCTTATTTTTGTTCTCAGCAGTATATCACATACTGCGCAGACCGCTCCGCCTGCCGCATAGTACAGCAGGTCGTGGATGTCGAATGTGGAGCCGAGCAGTATCGCCATGAAGCTGCCCTCGCCGAATAATGCTGCAAGGTCGGTCAGCTGGATAAGCTCGACGCAGAATGCAAGTGCAGTTACCGCCGCTGACATCCATGCGGGTCTTACAGGCAGCACTGCCCTTGCGGCGCAGTAGACAGTCGCCACTGCCAGCACATCCCCGAGATACGGGCGCACGAAGCTGTCGTGCACGAAAAGCGCTATCAGCACCTCTGTCAGAAGAAGCATCGCAAACGCCGCTCCAAAGCCTATGCGAAGCCGATTCACAAAGCTCATTCCTGTGGCTCCTTAGGCTTGTCGGCAATGGCACGGAATGCCTGCTCCAGCGTCCTTACTCCGATTATCTGTATGCCGTAGTTGTCGGTCTTGCTGAGGGAGGAGAAGCTCTGCTTCGGAATGATGCACTTTTCAAATCCGAGCCGTGCACCCTCCTTCACACGCTCACGCACATGGGATACGCTGCGCACCTCGCCGCCGAGTCCCACCTCGCCGAATACCATCACCTTTTCGGGGATTATCTTGTCGCAAAGTCCCGAATACAGCGCCATAGCCACCGCAAGGTCTGCGGCAGGCTCGTCCAGCCTTAATCCGCCGACGATGTTGACATACACGTCAACTCCGCCGAAAAAGAAGCCTGTGCGCTTTTCAAGCACCGCAAGTATCATGTACAGCCTGCTGTAGTCGAAGCCTGTGGCTACTCTGCGTGGCGAGGAAAGAGAGGACTTCGTCACCAGTGCCTGCACCTCTGCAAGGATGGGGCGTGTGCCCTCCACCGAGCAGACCACGCAGCTTCCCGAAACGGAGGACAACCGTCCCGAAAGCATCATCTCCGACGGGTTCGTGACCTCCTTAAGTCCCTCGTCGTCCATGTTGAAAACGCCTATCTCATTCGTTGAGCCGAAGCGGTTTTTGAATGCCCTCAGTATGCGGTAGGACAGCTGCTTTTCGCCCTCGAAATAAAGCACGGTATCAACGATGTGCTCCATAATTTTGGGACCTGCGATGCCGCCGTCCTTGTTTACATGGCTTACGATGAAAACGGGTATCTCCTCGCTTTTCGCCATATGCATGAATGCATTGGTGCACTCACGCACCTGCACTATACTTCCTGCCGAGGAGGTTATGGCGCTGGAGGTAATGGTCTGTATCGAGTCGATGATGACTATTTCGGGCTTATTCTGCACCACCGCATGGATGATGCTCTCGCAGTTGTTGTTGGAGGCAAGGAAAAGATTGTCGCTTGCAACGCCGAGTCTGTCCGCACGCAGCTTTATCTGACGCTCGCTCTCCTCGCCCGAAACATAGAGTATGGTGTGCTCGTCGCCCATAAAGCCGCATATCTGAAGCAGGAGCGTAGACTTGCCTATTCCGGGGTCGCCGCCGATAAGCACCAGCGAGCCTTTCACAAGTCCGCCGCCAAGCACATGATCAAGCTCTGATATTCCCGTGCCGTAGCGTGTTTCGTCCTCGTAGCTTATCTCACCTATCCTGTTGTATTTGAACTCGCCGACAGGTGCGGCGGACTTTCCGCCGAGTATCTGTGCGGGAGTTGCTTCCTCAATGCTGTTCCATGAGCCGCAGCCGAGGCATTTTCCGTTCCATTTCGGGTATTCCTGTCCGCATTCGCGGCAGATGAAAAGTTGCCGTTGTTTTGCCATTTTTACATCCTTTTATCGTTATTCAGACCTCGTCTGTAAGTGAGATATCGCTCTTGCTGTCACAGGTAGCGTCTATGTATTCAAGCAGACCGCATTATATCGTGAATGCCACCTGCTTCTGGTATTCCGCATCCGCAAGCCGTGCTTCTTCTTCGGGATTTGAAAGGAAGCCGCACTCTATCATAAGTGACGGATTTTTATTGAAGCGCAGCAGATACAGCTCGTCGCCCGACAGCTTTATCTCACGGTCGTTGCCATCCTGCAATATCGCAAAGCGGTTCTGCATTATCTGCGCCAGCGTGCGGTTGTTCGGGTTGTTGTTATTGTAGAACATCTGACCGCCGAAGTAGGCAGGGTCGGTGTAGTTGTTCTGATGTATGCAGAGGAATATGCTGTCAGGATAGCTCTGCACTATCTCAAGGCGGTTGTCCATGTCCGACAGCTTCTGGTTGCGTATTCCCTCGACCCCGGGGTCGTAGATGGAGATATCCTCGTCACGGGTGGTGACTACCTCAAACCCCGAAAGCTCCAGCATCTGCTGAAGGTGCTTTACCACAGAGAGATTGACGTCTTTTTCGAGGACTCCGCTTTTGCCGACCGCCCCCGAATCAAGACCCCCGTGTCCCGGGTCAAGCACGATGACAGGCCGTCCGTCCGCCTGCGCCGAGGCAGGCACGACTGCGTCCGAAAGCCTTGCAAACAGCGCCAGCAGCGCAAAGCAGCCTACCATTCCAAGCGTTATTTTTATAGATCTTTTGTTGAGCTTCATATATACTACCTCCGACAAATTCACTCTTTGTCCAAATAGTATGAAGCTGTCCGAAAAAATATTACATCAGTTATCCTGCACCTTTATTTCCGTGACCTCTGCCGTGCCGACAGGCCTGCGGCGGAAGGTCAGCGTCAGCGTCCTGCCGTTTGTGCGCAGATACTCTGAAAGACGGTCGGCTTCGCTGCCCGTGCCGCATACGGAGCAATACAGCTCTTTCTCTGTGCAGCCTGTAATGTAGAGATGATACTCTGCGCTTCCTGCACGTACCGACAGGACATTTCCTGTTTTCAGGTATTTCCTTACAAGTCCGTCGGATGACAGGGTAAGCTCATGCGGTGGTGTTATAAGGTTGTGGTATTCATCCAGCGGCACGAAGTTGTTGAGATCGTTCTCCGCTTCTTTAAGGCGAAGCGTGAACCACACAAGATAACCGACCGACAGCACCGCCATCACCGCAAGGCTCGGGAAAAACCAGTCAAGCGGCAGTGCAAAACCCGTCCTGTTCAATATCGCCAGTACACCTGCCGTCATGATGTAGGCGACCCATGCGATCGCAAATGCGGTCAGCGTCCTGTACGGGTTTTCGTTTACCGCAAGCTTGTTGCGGCAGTGCGCACACTGAAAGAACAGGTCCTTGTCGTACATTCTCCGTCCGCCCTGTTCAAGCGCACGGCGGATACGAGGTACCGTGACAACGTTCGGAAATCCTCTTGCCTCACGCTTGTATATCTGTCCGCTGTAGCGGCCTATGTTGTAGTGGGTATAGTAGTCACGTGCATTCAATACATTCCCGTTTACCGTTTGTGGGCTTTTTGTAAAGCTGCGCAGCCTTATGCGCTCCTGTCCTGCGGCAAACTCTATCCCGTTCTGTGAAACTCCCATCGTGTGAGGGAAGTACTCACGTGACGGCGCAACAAGCTCAAGGTCCTTTCCGCAGCAGGGGCAGATCCTGTTTGCTGTGGTCATTTTTATACCTCTGTTTTCTTTGGCAGATCGGTCACTGCTGTGACCTTTGCACTGCCTATCTCTATCCTTTCAAAGGAAACAGGGAAAGGCTCTGTGGTGCGGCGTGCAAGGTCGCCGAAGCTCTCACGGTCTACATCCGAGCCGCATACGGCGCAAAACAGCTTTCCGTCCTTTATGTCGGTTATGTACAGATTTATGTCCTTGCCTGTTGTCTTAAGGGTGAGGATGTTTGTCTTGTGCAGGTACCTGCTGTCTATTCCTGACGGATCAAGTGTGATGGTGTGAGGTGGCGTGATAAGTCCCTCGTCCTCATCGATGGCAACAAAATTGCTGAGCTTTTCTTCGATCTTTTTTCGCTGACGGCCTGCCCATATCTTGTATCCGAAATACGCACCGAAGCACAGCGCACCAAGCACCAGCATCCACCACATACCTGCGCCTATGGCGGCTATGAGAGAAATGATGGTCAATCCGATAGCTGCCCCGATGACGTATGCCATATACGGATCAAGGCGATAGGGGTTTTCGTTCAGTACAAGACGGCTGCGGCAGTGAACGCAGCTGAATATAAGGATAGGGTCGTACATATCCTTTCCGCCCTTTCTGAGGCGGTCTGCGACCCTTTCCGCAGTCAGTACTTCGGGTATGACCAGCTTTCTGTATCTTCCCCATACGCTGCCGTACAGCTTGTCGATATGCTCGTTCTCATAGGCGGACGGGTAGCCGTAATCGTTGGTGAGCGGTGTATCAGGCCGCTTCGTATAGCTCTGAAGTCGTGCACGCTGACGGCGTGGAGTGAACTCTATGCCGTTCTTGGATACGCCCATTATTTCGGGATGGTCCTTTTTTGACGGAGCGGTAAGCTCCAGCTTTTTTCCGCAGCAGGGGCAGACTTTGTTGGATATGTTCATGGTAGGTTCCTTTCTGTGTCTGTTAAATGGAAAAGGTCTGATGCTGTTATCATGATTATATCACAGAATTTAGCAGAAATCAATAATCTGATTGACTTTTACTGCCTTAAATGCTATAATATTATTAACTATAAAAATATATTTTCAGGAGGTCCAACAATGGCTACTACACCGATAAATCCCTTTGACGATGCTGAAGAGATCGCCAAGAAATCCATGGTACTGTTTTTTATCATCGATTGCTCGGGCAGTATGGGCGGCAGCAAGATAGGCACAGTAAACTCTGTTATGGAGGAGCTTATTCCCGAGATACAGGGAATAGGCGGCGCAGATGCTGATATCAAGCTTGCGGTGCTTAAATTCTCGGGCGGCAGCGAGTGGATGTACAGTGAGCCTGTTTCTGTTGACGATTTTGAGTGGCAGCCCCTTGATGCCGAAAACGTAACAGACCTCGGCAGTGCTTTCTGCGAGCTTTCCGCAAAGCTCTCCAGAAACGAGTTCATGAGCTCACCGTCACTGTCCTTTGCGCCTGTTATGATACTTATGTCGGACGGTTATCCCACCGATAACTTTGAAAAGGGACTTGCAGAGCTTCAGACCAACAAGTGGTATGCTGCGGGTATAAAGGCTGCGGTTGCCATCGGCGAGGACGCAGATCTTGATATCCTTGCACGTTTCACGGGAAGCTCCGACAGCGTGGTAACTGCGCATAACGGAGAGGCGCTTGCAAAGCTCATCAAGTTCGTTGCGGTAACGTCCTCTCAGATCGGAAGCCGTTCTGTACGTCTTGCCGAGACCGAGGAGGATCAGCGCACCAAGCAGCAGTCCGCAGCAGAGCAGATACGTGAGTTTGCGGAGAGCGACGAGATCAGTGCTGACATCGAGGCCGGCTGGTAATGAGCTTTACAGGCTACAGCATTTCGGTCAAGGGCGCATCTCACGAGGACACGGGCGAGCCGTGTCAGGATTCCGCACGTGTACACATCGACGGTGAGTATTCCGTTGCTGCGGTATCTGACGGTCATGGCAGCGGAAAGCATTTCCGCAGTGACGCAGGCAGCGAGGTGGCTACACGCATCGCCATACGCTCCATAATGGATTTCAGCGAAAGGAACGGCGGTCTTGACCGCATCTTCCGTGACGATGCAGAAAATGCCGCACGGCGGATAGCGGCCAATATGATCTGCGGCTGGAATGACGAGATCGCATCGCACAACAGCTTTGTTCCCTATACCGACCGTGAGCATGAGATCATGCGGAAATACGGCGGATTATCCATTGAAACGGTATACGGAGCTACGCTTATCGTGGCGGCTGTGACGAACAGAGGTCTTTTCGGACTTCAGATAGGCGACGGTACCTTTGCCGCACAGGAGAAGCGTGGAAAGCTGTATTTTCCCATGCCCGAGGACGAGCGTCTTGTGGGAAATCTCACCACGTCGCTGTGTGACAGTGATGCTATCAGCAGTGTACGATGGTTCTGGCGGCCGGGAACTTTTTCATCGGTCATCCTTTCCAGTGACGGACTGATAAACTCGTTCCGATCGAAGGATGATTATTTAAGCTTTGGCGACAGGATAACTGCCGCAGTATCGTCTGGGCAGACCTCTGCGCTTGAGGCGCATCTGAAGGAGCGCACCACCTATGGCAGCCGTGACGATATTTCCGTGTCAGTCCTGACGCGGAAATAGCGCAGTTTGCCCTCGGACTGAGATATGATATCAGATCATTTGTTATACTATTAACAAAAATGCATAATTAATCATCAAAAAAGCTATAAGGATTCTACATTGTAAATAAGGTTCAGGACTTGTTTTGCTATTGACTTTTTTCGACGGATATTATATAATAATCTTAATATCATGTTATTTGTGAAAAGGGGTCACTAAAATGAAAGAACGCAATACTCTGCTTATAGTGGACGACTTTGAATTCAACCGACTTATGCTGAGCGATACTTTCAGCGATCGCAATGTTATAGAGGCTGACAACGGTCAGCGTGCCATTGAGGAATACGAAAGACACAAGGACGAGCTGTGCGCTGTCCTTCTTGACATTATGATGCCCGTTATGGACGGCTTCGGTGTGCTGGAGTATTTTGTGGAAAATAAGTACATAGACGATATTCCTGTATTTATCATAAGCGCCGATACCTCTGACAAATCCCTGTCACGTGCGTATGACCTCGGTGCTGCCGATGTTATCGCAAAGCCTTTTAACATCAGATTTGTACGCCGCCGCATAAACAATATCATCGAGCTTTACGATCAGCGCAGAGAGCTTCGCTCCGTTGTTGATGCGCAGAAGCAGATACTTGAGAATCCTTCCAAGTGATCGTGCAGAAGATTTTTTAATGATCATGCTCCCGTGGTATGTAAGATACCATGGGAGCTTTTGTATATTTCGGCAGGCGGCAGCATATACATGTCCAAAAAGCATGGAGGTAAAGTATGAGGATGCGTAATATTATTGCTGCTGCGGCGGTATTGGCTGTGCTGCCGCTGAGCTGTGCCGTGTCGGGAGCTTCCGCTGCGGATGTGATGGCTTCGGCGGCGGATGCCGCAATAAAGACGGCATACCATGCGGCTGGGGTGCCGTTTGATAACGCAGTATCAGCGGAGGCTGTGACGGACGACAGCGCTGAAGCGGCAGCGGAGGAATCGCAAACGGATGTCACTACGGCCGTGGACGGGCTGATGCAGGATACACAGGAGAGTGAAGCGGCTGCGGAAACTGTTGAAGCGCAGCAGACGTCAGAGGCTACAGGAGAAGATAACAAGGCGCAGGTCATCTCGCTCAACATCACAGAGTTTGATGAGGGTCTTGATTATACAGCTGAGGGAAATCGCAGCGGAAGTATTCTGCGCAGGACATACGGTCGGTACACGTCGGGAGATTATCTGACCCTTGCAAGCGGTGCGCAGGTGAGAAACTGCACCACTGACAGCAACGAGTCGCTCATCGAGGCGTCGGGGCATATGCCGTCGCTGGATATCCACTGCGATGTGGCGGAGCCGCAGGTGCTGATAATACATACACATGCCACTGAAAGCTTCGAGCCGTATACTCGTGACTATTTCGACACGGAGTTTCCGTTCCGCACACGTGACAGCAGCAGGAACATGGTGGCAGTGGGAGCGGTGCTTGCGCAGACTCTTGCGGACAACGGTATCTCGGTGGTGCATGACGGCACGCTTCATGACTATCCTGCGTACACGGGTGCATATGACCGCAGCGAGGAAACGATACGTGCTATCCTTGCAGAGTATCCCACGATAAAGGTGGTGATAGACCTGCACCGTGACGCTATAACGGAAGCCGACGGAAGCAGGGTAGCGCCTGTTGCGGAGATAGACGGAAAGAATGCCGCACAGTTCATGATAATCGCAGGCTGCGATAACGAGTATTTCGATATGCCGTACTACATAGAGAATTTCAAGCTTGCAGCACTGCTGCAGAACAGTGCGGAGGTGATGTACCCGGGACTTGCACGTGCGGTGCTGTTTGACTATCGCAACTACAACCAGCATATCACCACAGGGTCGCTGCTTATCGAGGTGGGAAGTCATGCAAACTCGCTTGACGAGGCGCTTTATACCGCACAGCTCCTTGGTGAGAGCATGGCTGCGGCGCTGAGAAGTCTTGAATAAAAATGTCCGCCGCACTGATGAAGTGAACCCCAAAATATAGACAGAATTATTAAATAATATGAAAATGAGTTCGGTATTGTACCGGGTGTAGCCTGCCACGCAAAACGCAAAAAAATGACACACAAAACGCAAAAATCCGCAGGTTGAAAAGAATCGACCTGCGGATTTTCATTTGTTGGATAAATCGCGTTATAAAGCCAAATAGAGCGCTTCAGAGCACGAAATGATTCATATTTTCGAGAAAAAGTTGAAAACTTTTCGATCTCCGAAAACCGTTTTAGAATTTTTTGTGCAATCCTAACAAAAACAGCTGATAACGATGATC